>NZ_JBEPCJ010000084.1:0-48664 GCF_040299565.1 Spirillospora sp. NPDC000708 | reverse complement strand
GTTGGGGCGGGCCGGCGGCGGGGCGGCGCCGCCCCCCCACCCCCACAGCGCCCCCCCCCCCCACTGCTCGGGGCGCTTTTCTCCTACGGCGCCGCCCCGGGCGGCCATCTACGCGGCGCCGGGGCCCCCGGCCCGCGGGCGCGGGGCGAGTGCTCTGGCCTGGGAAGGCGGCGGCGGGAGGTAGTTTCGGGGCGAGGACGGCGGCCGGGCGCGGTGCCCGGCCGGAGGCCGACGGCGGGAGCGCATGAGCGAGAACCGGCGGGTGCTCGTCGTGGACGACGAGGCCAACATCCGCGACCTCATCGAGGTCGCGCTGCGCTTCCACGGCTTCACCACCGTCACGGCGGCGTCCGGGGAGGACGCGCTGCGCGCGGCGGCCGGCGAGCGGCCCGACCTCGTCCTGCTGG
The DNA here is from genome assembly GCF_040299565.1 of Spirillospora sp. NPDC000708. Lineage (NCBI taxonomy): Bacteria > Bacillati > Actinomycetota > Actinomycetes > Streptosporangiales > Thermomonosporaceae > Spirillospora > Spirillospora sp. NPDC000708. The sequence continues at coordinate 48,257 of NZ_JBEPCJ010000084.1, read as the reverse complement.
ACGTCATGCTCCCCGACCTCGACGGGTTCGAGGTGTGCCGGCGGCTCCGCGCGGGCGGCGACCAGGTCCCGGTGATCTTCCTGACCGCGCGGGACACCCCGTCCGACACCGTCACCGGGCTCACCCTCGGCGGCGACGACTACGTCACCAAGCCGTTCTCGATCGAGGCGCTCATCGCCCGGGTGCGGGCCGTGCTGCGGCGGGCCGCGCCGCCCGCCGGCGCGGTGCTGCGCGTCGCCGACCTGGAGCTCGACGAGGGGCAGTGGACGGTCCGCCGCGGCGGCGTCGAGGTCGACCTGTCCCCGACGGAGTTCCGGCTGCTCGCGCACCTGATGCGCAACGCCGGGATGGTGCTGTCGCGCGCCCAGCTGCTGGAGGGCGTCTGGGGCTGGGACCACGGCAACCCGCAGGTCGTCGAGACCTATATCAGCTACCTGCGGCGCAAGCTCGACCCGCTGGGCACGCCGCTGATCCACACCCAGCGCGGGGTGGGGTACGCGCTGCGGCCATGACGCTCAACGCCCGGCTGCTCGCCGGCCTGCTCGCCGTCACCCTCGCCGGACTGACGATCATGGGGCTGGTCAGCGCGCTCGTGCTGCACGGGTACCTGATGCACCGGGTGGACGGGCAGCTCCAGGCGACCCGCGACCGGGCGGTCGCCCGGCTGGTCCGGCCGGGGCTGCCCGAGCAGGGCGTGGCGCCGGCCCGGTTCGTGGTGCTGGCGGTCGGGCCGAACGGGCGGGTCCGGGTGCTCAGCGGGGACGCGCCCGCGCCGGACCACGCGGTCGGCGAGGTCGAGCGCCTCGGCACCGCCGGCCTCGCCGCCCGCGCGCGGTCGCTCGAACCGTTCTCCCTGCCGGGGCTGCGCGCCGTCGCCCGCCCCTGGCGCAACGGCACCGTCGTCGTCGCCTCCCCGCTGGACGAGATCCACTCGGCCGTCCGGAACCTGGTCCTCACCGAGGCCGCCACCGGCGCGCTGCTGCTCGCGCTGCTCGCCCTGCTCGGCCGGTGGCTGATCCACCGCGGGCTGCTGCCGCTGGACCGGATGGCCGCCACCGCGCAGGCGATCACCGCGGGCGGCGACCTCGGCGCCCGCATGCCCGGCCCCGGCCACCGCACCGAGACCGCCCGGCTCGCGACCGCCATCAACGTCATGCTCGACCGGATCGAGCAGGCGTTCTGGGCCCGCAGCCGCTCCGAGGCCCGCGTCCGCGCGTTCGCCGCCGACGCCTCGCACGAGCTGCGCACCCCGCTGACCACCATCCAGGGCTACGCCGAGCTGTACCGGCACGGCGCCCTCGGCCCGGACGAGCTGCCCGACGCGATGCGCCGCATCGAGGACGAGGCCGGCCGGATGAACCGGCTGGTCACCGACCTGCTCGACCTCGCCCGCCTGGACCGGGAGGCCGCCGTCCGGCCCGCCCCGACCGACCTCGTCGCGCTGGCCAGGGACGCGGTGGCGGACGCGACCGCCGCCGCGCCCGGCCATCCCGTCCGGCTCGACGCGCCCGGCGAGCTCGTCGCGGACGTCGACGAGGCGCGCATCCGGCAGGTCTTCGCGAACCTCCTCGCCAACGTCGCCGCGCACACTCCGCCGGGGACGCCCGCGACGATCCGGCTCGCGCCCGGCGTCATCGAGGTCTCCGACGAGGGCCCCGGGATGGCGCCCGAGGACGCGGCCCGCGCGTTCGAGCGCTTCCACCGCGCCGAGCAGGGCAGCACCGGCACCGGCCTGGGCCTGCCCATCGTCGCCGCCATCGCCGCCGCCCACGGCGGGCGCGCCGAGCTCCGCTCCCGCCCGTCGGGCGGGACGACCGTCCGCGTCACCCTTCCCGAGGCGCCCCCGCCCGCCGGCTGACCGGCGGCCCGTCAGGTGACCGGCGACTCCCACGCCGCCTTCCAGGTGGCCGGGCCGACGATCCCGTCCACGCCGAGGCCCTTCTCGGCCTGGAACGACCGGCACACCGCCTCCGAGGCCGGGCCGTACGCGCCGTCCGCCGTGATGGACCACCCGCGCGCCTTCATCCGCGCCTGCCACGTCCGCACGTCGTCGCCGCGCATGACGGGCGGCTGCGTGAGGTACCGGCCGGGCCACGCGGGGGCGTGCGGCGCGGACGTGCCGCCCGCCTTCCACTGCCCGTAGTCGTCGTGGACGGCCCGGTCATAGTCGACCCCCACGCCGTTGATCCGGTGGTCGTTCGAGTACTGCTGGAGCTGCGCCCGCGAGTCCCAGTTGCCGCCCGACCACGCGTACGTCTGCCACCCGAACGTGATCTTCTTGGCGTCGAAAGCCCGCTTGACCGGCCAGTATCCGCCGTAGAGCCCCACCCGACCGCGCCCGAGGACGGACGCCGCGCCGTCCGCGTACGCGTTGATCGCCGCCTGCTGCTCCGGCGTCGCGTCGAAGTCGACCGCGAAGTAGATCGGCCGGTCCGCGGGCATCCCGCAGGCCCTCGCCTGGGCCGCGGCGTCCCGCGCGTCCGCGGCGCCGCCGTCCCGCCCCGACAGCGCCCGCGACGCCGTGCTCTCCCACACGACGACCAGCCACAGGCCGGCCGCCGACAGCTCGCGCGCCTCGGCGGCCGTCAGGTTCTTGCCGGTCGTGTCGTGCGAGAGGTAGCGGCAGACGAACTTCGCCCCCGCATCGCGCAGCGCGGACGCACCCGGGCGTCCCCACGCGTAGTCGACACCGAACACGCTCATCCCGCCGTTCCCTTCCCCGGGGTCAGTCGAAGGCAGGCAACACCCCCCGAACCGCCACGACCACCGATGTTCCGCGATGTTCAACGCATGGCCGTCCGAACGCCGCATCGGGCGGCGGGGCTCCGTCATCTTCCGGCGATTCTTTGGTGAAGCGACGTCCAACAGGACAGTGACCTGAGACACATGCGGAGTTATGATCGCCTCGAGGCCAGCGACACTACGGGTCTCCGCAGTTACTGGGCGCATCTGACGCGCGTCCAACCTCGCGCCAGATGCACGGCATGACGGTGAGGTCGGACCAGCATGCGGCATGGCGAGTCCCTGTCCCGCCGATGCGGCCTTTCCGAACGTCTGTTCCCGCGTTCCCTCGTCCATCCCCGCCTGCTCCCGAGCAAGCCGCGACGTGGGGACTCCAACGAGGAGGCAACATGACCTACGTCGAGCAAGAGTCCACTCCTCAAACCCCGCCCTCGGCCGCCGACCCCGCCCCGCTCGGGCTGGCCGCCTTCGCCCTCACCACGTTCCTTCTCTCCGCCAAGAACGCCCAGTGGACGGACGGCACCGACGCCTGGCTCGGCTACGCGCTCGGCTACGGCGGCCTCGTCCAGCTCCTGGCCGGCATGTGGGAGTTCCGCAACCGCAACGTGTTCGGCGCGACCGCCTTCTCCTCGTACGGCGGCTTCTGGATCGGCCTCGGCCTCTACATCCTGCTCGTCGCCAAGGAGGGCAACGCCGACCAGGTCGCCAACGACCTCGGCTGGATCCTGCTGGCCTTCGCCATCTTCAACACGTACATGCTCCTGTGGAGCACGCAGGTGAACCTCGCCGTCTTCGGCGTCTTCCTCGCCCTGGAGATCACCGAGATCATCCTGTTCATCGGGAACTTCTCCACCAGCGAGACGACGATCAAGATCGGCGGCTACTTCGGGGTGATCACCGCCCTGGTCGCCTGGTACACCTCCGCCGCGGGCGTCATCAACGGCATGCTCGGCCGCACGACGCTCTTCGTCGGCAAGCCGATGCTCAACCTGACGCCGACGCCGACGCAGCCCCCCGCCCAGCCCTGACCCGTCCGGCCTCCGAGGCCCCTCGCGCACTCCGCGAGGGGCCTCGTCCGTGTCCGCCTCGCCCGTGTCCGCCTCGCCCGTGTCCGCCTCGTCAGCCGTCCGCCGGGCCGAGCAGGTCCCAGCGGTTCCCGGCGATGTCGAGGAACACCGCGACCCGCCCGTACGGCTCGTCGCGGGGCGCGGTGACGAACTCGACGCCCGCGCCCGCCATCCGCGCGTACGCGGCGTCGAAGTCGTCGACGCGCAGGAAGAAGCCCACGCGCCCGGCGACCTGGTCCCCGACGGCGCCGGCCTGGCGCGGGCCGTCCGCGCGGGCGAGCAGCACACCGGTCTCCGCCCCCGGCGGCCGGACGACCACCCACCGCTTCGGACGGCCGTCGTTGGTCAGCGAGGGCGAGTCCTCGACCAGGTCGAACCCGAGCGCCCCGGTGAAGTACGCGATGGCCCGGTCGTAGTCGTCGACGACGATGGTGATCAGTTCGAGTCGCACGCCCGCCAGTCTCAGCCGTCGGCGAAGGCGGCGTCCATCCCCGCGGCCTGCTCGGCCTCGGTCGTGCGCATCCGGAACAGCCGGTCGATGACCTTGCCGATGGCGAAGGTGACGAGGAAGGCGTAGCAGCCGACGGCGGCCACGGCGACGGCCTGCTTGCCCAGCACCGAGGCGGATCCCCCGTAGAACAGTCCCGCCGCGCCGCGGTCCCAGCCGGTGGCCAGGAAGCCGAGGGACAGCACCCCGACGGCCCCGCCGGCACCGTGGATCCCGGTGACGTCCAGGGTGTCGTCGTACCCGGCGACCAGCTTCAGCTCCACCGCGTAGGTGCACACGACGGCCGCGACGACGCCGATGAGGAACGCGCCCTCGACGCTGACGAAGGCGCACGACGGGGTGATGGCGACCAGCCCGGCGAGCGCGCCGCTGGTGGAGCCGAGCCTGGTGAGCCGCCGGAACCGGAGCCATTCCACCAGCCGCCAGGTCAGCATCCCGGCGGAGCCCGCGATCATCGTGCTGACGAACGCCCGGGTCGCGAGCGCGCCGTCGGCGAGCGCGGAGCCCGCGTTGAAGCCGAACCAGCCGAACCACAGCAGCCCGAGACCGAGCAGCACGAACGGGATGTTGCCCGGCCGGGGGCCCTCCCGGCGCCGGAAGGCGACGCCCGGCCCGAGCACGAGCGCCATCGCGAGCCCCGAGATGCCGGAGTTCAGCTCGACAACGAGCCCTCCGGCGAAGTCCATGACGCCCCACTTGCTCAGCCAGCCGGACCCGGCGAACACCCAGTGGGCGACGGGGATGTAGACGAGCGTCACCCACACCACGACGAACAGCATCCACGGCCCGAACCGGGCGCGGCCCGCGATCGAGCCGCTGATGAGCGCGACGGTGATGATGGCGAAGGTCAGCTGGAAGCAGGCGTAGATCTGCTCCGGGATCCGGCCCTGCAGCGCCGTCGGCGCGATGTGGCCGAGCCGCCAGTCGCCCCAGCCGATGAGCCCGGCGCCGCCCGCGTCCTTGCCGAACGTCAGCCCGTACCCGTACAGGAACCACAGGACCGTGACGAGGCTGATGCTGATGAAGCTCATGTACAGCATCGTCAGCATGTTCTTCGAGCGGACCATGCCGCCGTAGAAATAGGCGAGCCCGGGGGTCATCAGCAGCACCATCGCCGTGCTCACCATGAGCCAGGCGGAATCACCGGTATTGAGGCCCGTCGACATATTCGAACCAATCGGTCGATTCACCTGGGCGGAGCGCGGCGCCCCGGCTCCTACCGATGGTTCGCCATTCGCGTGGCGGCGCAAACCACGCCTTCCATACCTTGACCGGTGATTGGTGAACGCCGATCTCGACGGCACCGGGACGCCGAAGCCACGGTGACGCGGCAGGCACGGTGACGCGGGAGGCGCCGGGACGCGGGAGGCGCGGTGACGCCGAAGGCGCGGTCAGCCGGGGACGCGCCCGAAGATCCGGCTGCCCGGGGCGGCGGGGTCGTCCCCGGCCCAGAACTCGTACCAGTGGGCGGCGAACTCCGCCCGGGAGATCGCGCCGTCGCCGTCCGAGTCCAGCAGCGCGAAGGCGTCGCCGGCGTCGGCGCGGCCGCCGCTCCACGCCTCGATCATCCGCCGGTACTCGGCCGGGGAGACGCGGCCGTCGCCGTCCTCGTCCACCGCCTCGAACATCGCGTCGGCGGTCGCGGTGACCGCGCCCGGCATGCCGTCGAGCAGGTCGACGACGGTCAGGACGTCGTCGATCGTGACCGCGCCGGCCGTCCGGGAGTGCGCGGCCAGGGTGTCCCACCAGCCGCGCATGACTGCGAGGAGCCGCTCCTCGTCGCCCGCGGCCCGGACCGCCGCCCACCGGCGGGCGAGGTCGTCGAAGTCGGCCTGCCGGAGGGCGCCGTCCCCGTCGCCGTCCATGGCGTCGAAGACCAGCCGGACCTTGTCTCGCTGAAAGGAGCTCGCCACGCTCCCGTCGTCCCCGTTCCCTCGCCGGGGAACACCGCCCTCACGGCCCCCTTGTCGTCACAGCGCGGTGACGAACCGCTGGCCCGGAGTGACGATCACGGCCGCCCCCGTCAGAGAGACGGGCCGGAGCCGTCGTCGTTCAGCCATTCCCAGGCGATGCGCACGGCCTCGAGCGCGAAGCGCCCGAGGGCGGCGAAGGCCGCGACCTGCCGCCAGTTCCAGCGACGGTGATGCTTCCCCATCCCGATCACCTTCCCTCTCCCGCCCGTTGACACTGCGTCCGTCCACCACCACTCTCCGCAAGGAGAGCATACCCCGAACCATGCGGCAGATATCGAACACAAGTTCGAAGTCAGCTAAAATCAGGCACCCGCGCCCTCAGGCCCCGCGACGCCGAGCGCCCGGCACACCCGAGCGCTCCGGACGGCCCCGGACGACCCCGCCGACCACCGGGCGCCGGGCGAGGCGGCCGGGCGTCGTCTCACGGCGCGACCGGGCCGCCATAGGAATCTCCTATAGCCTCCGCTGTCTTTTCGTCTTTGCCTCTCGTCCTTTTCCGGCCGTACCGTGAAACGGCTCGACGAGGCGAGGTGCTCACCGCGATTCCTTCGACAATTCGCGGACCCGTGCACGTCGCTTCTTCTTCCGTCGAGCGAGCCAAAACGCTATCGAGAGGACCATTGGCATGACCACGATGGAGAACGAAGCGGGAACGCGGGAACTCGTGGGAAAGCGGGCCCTGGTCACGGGCGGCTCCCGCGGGATCGGCGCGGCCGTCGTGCGCCGGTTCCTGGACGCGGGCGCCGAGGTGCTCACGACCGCGAGGTCGGCGACGGCCACGGTGCCGGACGGGGCCGCCTTCGTGGCGGCCGACGTGCGGACGAAGGCCGGAGCGGAGGCGGTCGCCGAGGCCGCGCGGGAAAGGCTCGGCGGGGTGGACGTCCTGGTCCACAACGCGGGCGGGGCGCAGCCGTTCAAGGACGCCGCGGCCATTCCCGACGAGGAGTGGCGGGAGGCGCTGGAGTTGAACTACCTCGCGTCGGTGCGGCTGGACGCGCTGCTGGTCCCGGGGATGCGGGAACGGCGTTCGGGGGCGGTCGTGCACGTCTCCTCGGCCGCCGTCCTCACCCCGATGGGGCCGTTCCTGCACTACACGGCGGCGAAGGCGGCGCTGGAGAACTACAGCCGGGGGCTGGCCCTGGAGCTGGCCCCGTTCGGGATCCGGGTCAACACCGTGAGTCCCGGCAGGGTCGCCACTCCCGGCGGCGAGGCGACGCGGGAGCAGTGGGCGCGCCTGGACGTCGGGCCGGGCGCCACCGCCGCCACCCCGCTCGGGCGCGACGGCGAGCCCGACGACATCGCCCAGGCGGTGCTGTTCCTCGTGTCCGGCCGGGCGAGCTGGCTGACCGGGAGCAACCTCTTCGTGGACGGCGGCGAGTTCCCCCGGGGGTGACGCCGGAGGCCGGCCCGTCAGGGCACCGGCGAGAAGGAGGCGGACGCCGACCAGGTCTCCTGCCGCAAGAGGTCGAGCAGGGCCGTCTCCGCCGGGCCCGCGTCCTGCCGGACGACGGCGATGACGGGCTGGGTGACGGCCGGGGACACCGGGCGGGCGAGGTGCTCGTGCCCCTGCGGGACCGCGGAGGCGGGGACGAGCGTCACCCCCAGCCCGTGCGCGGCCCAGCGCACGGCGGTCGCCGTCTGGGACGCGCGGGCGGCAGTGGCCGGGGACAGGTCGCTGCGGCGCAGCACGTCCAGCAGCACGGCGTCGAGCGCGCTGTCGCGGTCGAACCGCACCCACGGCTCCCCCTCCAGGTCGCGCAGCTCGACCCGGTCGGCGGCGAGGCGGGGGTGCCCGGCGCCCAGTACCACGACGAACTCCTCGCCGCCGAGGCGGTGGGCGTGGTCGGGGCTCTGGTCGCACGCCGCCATCAGGGCGAGGTCCAGCACGCCCCGGCGGCACAGCCGGTCCAGTTCGGCGGAGCTCGGCTCCTCGAAGACGGTGACCTCCAGCCGGGGGAAGCGGCGGCGCAGCGCGCCCAGCGCGCCCGGCAGCTGCCGCGTCCCGAAGCCCATCTGCGCCGCGACCACCAGCTCGCCGGCGAGCTCTCCGGCACCGGCCTGCGCCGTCGCCCTCGCCCGCCGCGCGGCGGTCACCGCGACCTCCGCCTCCCGGAGGAACGCGCGGCCGACGACGGTGGGCACCAGTCCGGTCGGCGTGCGGGCGAACAGCTTCACGCCGAGTTCCCGCTCCAGGCCGCGGATCTGCTGGGACACCGATGGTTGAGCGACGTGCAGCAGCTCCGCGGCCGCCGTCACCGAGCCCTCCTCGGCGACGGCCAGGGCGTACTCGTACTGGCGAAGGCTCATCGGCTCCCGTTCCCTCCCCTGCGGTGGACCGCGGTCCGGCCGGCCGTCATCGCGGTAATCACCATTACACCGGGGGAGCGGCGCGTTTTATTCCGGCCCGCCGGTCGCGCCGAGGCCCGCGACCGCGGGACGGGCGGCGAGCAGCCGGCGCAGCGCGGTCGGCGTGCGGCCGAGGTGCTCGCGGACGGTGCGGGCCAGGTGCGCCTGGTCGGCGAACCCGAGATCGGCGGCCAGGTCGGCGAGGCGGGCTTCGCCCTGCGCCAGCCGGTCCATGGCCCGGCCGACCCGGACCCGGTTGCGGTAGCGGGTCAGCGACACCCCCATGTCCCGCGAGAACGCCCGGCTCAGCCGGTACGGCGAGACGTCCAGGAGCCGGGCGAGCGGGCACAGCCCCGCCGCCTCCGGCGCCCCCGCGATGATCGCCTCCCTGGCCGCCGCGACCAGCGTCCGGTCGGCGGGCCCCGGCCGCTCGGCCGGCCGTCCCACGGCCGCCGCGACGAGGCGGAGCAGCTCCTCCACCAGGGCATAGTCGACGTCGCCGCCCTCTGCGGCGGCGAGCAGGCGGCGGTGGGCGAGATCGACGCGCGCGTCCACGTAGACCGTCGCCCCGTGCCCCGCCGGCCCGTCCGTGAGCTCCTCTGCGAGCCACGGCGTGAAGCTCACCGAGGTGCAGGCGTCGCCGCCGGCCGGGTGCGCGAACCGTTCCTCCGCGCCCGGTGCGCCCAGGTACCCGACCGTCGGGTCCAGGTCGGCGGCGGCGCCGTCGGCCCACCTGCGGAACCGGCCCCGCCGGACGAGCACCATCCGGTGGTCCCGGTGCGCCTCCGGCTCGGACCACCGGACGTGGTCGGAGCGGCAGTCCACCGAGGTCACGGCGAACTGCGGCCGGGCGGCGAGGGTCACGGCTGACAGCACACCGCGGACGCTACGCCGCCGGTACGACGGAACGGCCCGCAAGGATCTTCAAGACCCGGCGGCGCCCCGGGACGGATGCTGGGCGGGCAAGGCGACGACACCAAGGAGCCATCGATATGACCGCCCGCACGGAACTCACCACGATCATCCTCGACTGCGCCGACCCCAAGGCGCTCGCCGAGTTCTACCGGCACCTGACCGGCTGGGAGATCACCCAGAGCGACGGCGACAGCGCCTACCTGGGCGACGGCCCCGTCCAGCTGGCCTTCCAGCGCGTCGACGGCTACAAGGGCCCCGGCTGGCCCGCCGACGGCAAGCACGCGCACCTGGACTTCAAGGTCGACGACGTCGACGAGGCGGTCCGGCGGTTCGAGGCGCTGGGCGCGGCCAAGCCCGAGTTCCAGCCGGGCGCGGGCGGGTGGACCGTCCTGACCGACCCCGAAGGCCACCCGTTCTGCATCATGTCCTGAACCGGAGCGGCACGGCCGTGCGGCATCCCGGACGCCGCACGGCCCGGCCGGCCGTCCGCCGCGACGTGCGGGAACCCCTCATCGCCCCGTCGCGTCGGACGCGGCGCGGAGGCGGTCGGCCAAGACGGCGATCCGCTCGACCAGTTCCGGCGGTTCGTGCACCTCGAACCCGATGTCCATCAGGGCGACCCACACGACGATCTCGTCCAGGTCGTTCGCCCCGCACAGCAGGGTGCAGGTGTCCGCGTCGACGGGCTCCACCGTCCCCATCGTCGGCGGCATGTGCCCGGTCACGACCTCCGCCGGGGCGTGCATGGTGAAGCGCGCCCGGTGGCGGTACGGAGCGCTGGAGATCGCCCGGGACAGGTAGGAGGCGAGGTCCTCGTCGGGCGGGTCCCGGGGGACGAAGCGCGGCCCGTTCGGCGTCCGCAGGCGCAGCCGGTCGACCCGGTACGTCCGCCAGTCCTCCTTGCCGACGTCCCAGCCCACGAGATACCACCGGCGTCCCGAATGCACGAGCCGATGGGGCTCGGCCGAACGGCTGCTCTCCCGGCCCTCGTGCGTCCGGTAGTCGAACCGCAGCACCTCATGGTCGCGGCAGGCGGCGGCGATGGCGGTCAGCACCTCCGGGGCCACCGGCGCCGCCGCACCCGTCATGGGCACCGTCATCGACTGGAGCGCGTGCACGCGGTGCCGGAGCCGCGACGGCAGCACCCGTTCGAGCTTCGCGAGCGCCCGGACGGACGTCTCCTCGATCCCGGAAACCGTGCCCCCGGCGGCCGTCCGCAGCCCCACCGCGACCGCGACCGCCTCGTCATCGTCGAGCAGCAGCGGCGGCAGGTCGGACCCGGCGCCCAGCCGGTAGCCCGGCGCGCCCGGCACGGCGTGCACCGGATAGCCCAGCGCCCGCAGCCGCTCCACGTCCCGCCGGACGGTCCGCATCGTGACGCCGAGCCGCTCCGCCAGCTCCGCGCCGGACCACTCGCGGTGGGTCTGCAGAAGCGACAGCAGCTTGAGAAGTCGCGCCGAGGTCTCCGCCATGTCCCCAATCCTGCGGCAACCTAGGACCGAACCCGTCCTAAGCGGTTCCTAGCGTTCAGGGCATGGCGAAGATCAACCCGTTCCGCATCGACATCCCGCAGGCCGACCTGGACGACCTCCACGACCGCCTGGCCCGCACCCGCTGGCCCGACGACCTGCCCGGCGTCGGCTGGTCGTACGGCGTCCCGACCGCCTACGCCCGGGAGCTGGCCGAGTACTGGCGCACCGGCTACGACTGGCGGAGGCACGAGGCGGCGCTCAACGAGCACCCCCAGTTCACCACCGAGATCGACGGCCAGAACATCCACTTCCTGCACGTCCGCTCCCCCGAGCCGGACGCGCTCCCGCTCGTCCTCACGCACGGCTGGCCCGGGTCGGTCGCCGAGTTCATGACGGTCATCGGCCCGCTCACCGACCCCCGCGCCCACGGCGGCGACCCGGCCGACGCCTTCCACCTGGTGGCGCCCTCGCTCCCCGGCTTCGGGTTCTCCGGCCCCACCCGCGAGGCCGGCTGGAACCTGCGGCGGGTCGCCCGCGCCTGGGCCGAGCTGATGCGCCGCCTCGGCTACGACCGGTACGGCGCCCAGGGCGGCGACACCGGCTCGCTGGTCTCCCCCGAACTCGGCCGCGTCGCGCCGGAGAACGTCGTCGGCGTGCACGTCAACGGCTCCCTCGGCTTCCCGACCTTCGCGCCCGGCGAGACGGAGGGCCTCACCGAGGCGGAGCTTGCCCGGCTGGCCGTCTACACCGACCAGGACCGCTCGGGCTACGCCATGATCCAGTCCACCCGCCCGCAGACGCTGGCCTTCGGCCTGCACGACTCGCCCGCCGGGCAGATGGCCTGGATCGTGGAGAAGTTCAAGGAGTGGACCGACCCCGCCCACGACCTCCCCGACCAGGCCGTGGACCGCGACCAGATGCTCACCGACGTCACCCTCTACTGGCTCACCGGCACCGCCGGGTCGTCCGCCCGCCTCTACAAGGAGGGCGCGACCGACTGGGGGCAGCCCGTCGGGAAGTCCGACGTCCCGACCAGCGTGGCGGTCTTCCCCGGCGATGCCGGGATCCGCCGCGTCGCCGAACGCGAGCACAACGTGGTCCATTGGTCGGAGTTCGACCGGGGCGGCCACTTCGCCGCCATGGAGGCGCCGGACCTGCTGGTCGACGACGTCCGCGCGTTCTTCCGGCTCGTCCGCTGAGGCGCGCCCCCTGCCGGAGGCGGAGAGCCCGTGCCACGGCCGCACATCTGCTACAAGTGTAGTTCAAAGCGGTGTCCCGGGGAGGCACGGGACGCGCGGCGTGGCGATCGTGGAGCGGAGGCGTCGGACCGTGGCGGTGTCGATGGTCAAGGGGCAGCGGATCTCGCTGGAGAAGTCCGGGGGCGCGCTGACCCTGGTCCGGATGGGCCTGGGATGGGACGCGGTCAAGAAGAAGGGGCTGTTCGGGGCCCGCCCGTACCGGCAGGGCGGCGGCTGGAAGATGAACGCCATCGGCGAACCGGGCCAGGGCCGGACGCTGCACGACCTGCTGCCCGCCATCGCCGCGCACGCGTAGCGGCAGGTCCTCGGACCGCCGGTAACGGCAGGTCGTCGGACCGCCGGTAACGGCAGGTCCCCGGTCCGTGATCTCGGTTATCAGTACGCTTGTAGTAACCGAGGGGTGAGTGACGTGTCGCGTAAGGCGCTCGGGCAGTTGGAGGCGGAGGTCCTGGCGGCGCTCGCGGGACGGGGCGGTGAGGCCGGGACGGCCGAGCTGCTCCCGCACCTGGACGCCGACCTGGCGTACACGACCGTCAACACGGTGCTGTTCCGGCTGTACGAGAAGGAGCTCGTCACGCGTGTCCGCGTGGGCCGCCATTACCGGTACCGGCTGGCGGTGGACGAGTCGGAGCTGGTCGCCGGGCGCATGCGCGACCACCTGCGGCACGCCAGCGACCCGGGCGGCGTGCTGAGCCGGTTCGTCCGCACGCTCACCGCCGCCGAGGAGCGGAAACTGCGCGAGATCCTCGGCGGCCTGGACGAGCCCCGGTGAACGTCCTCACGTTCCTGCCCCTCGGCCTGATGGCCACGCTGAGCGTGGTCCTCGGTCTCGCCCGGTTACCCGTCCATCCGGTGTGGACGGCGCGGCTGCTCGCCACCACCGGCGCGATGACCGCCGTCGCCGCCCTCGGGACCGGGGTCTTCGTCGCCGTCAACTACGGGGCGTCGCTGGCGCCCGGAGCCGCCGCGCACCTGCCGGAGTGGGCGCTGTTCGGCGACGACCGTCCGGTGCCGGGCGCGGTCGGGATCCCGGTGTCCACGCTGACGCTCGCCGGGCTGCTCGCCGTGGTCCGGGCCGGCGCCCGGTGGACGCGCGAGCTGCGCGCCGCCGGCGACGACGCCCGGCGCCCGCTGGAGACGCCGCTTCCGATCGCGGTCGCCGTCCCGGGGCGGCGCGGCGGGGTGCTGGTCTCCCGCGGCCTGCTGCGCGACCTGACGTCCGAGGAGCTGCGGGTGGTGTTCGAGCACGAGGGCTCGCACCTGCGCCATCGCCATCACCGCCACCTGGCGGCCGGGACGGTCGCCGCGACGCTGCTGCCGTTCCTGCGGCCGCTGGAGGCCCGGCTCCGGCTCGCCGTCGAGCGCTGGGCGGACGAGGACGCCGCCGAGGCCGTCGGCGACCGCGCCCTGGTCGCCCGCACGATCGCCCGGGTCGCGCTCGCCCACCGTCCGGCGGCGGGTCCGGCGGCGGGGTTCGCCGATTCCGGGGTCGTGCAGCGCGTCGAAGCGCTGCTCGGCACCCCGCCCGCCAAGAACACCGTCACCGGGCCTCTGCTGCTGCTGGGCAACGGGTTCGTCACCAGCTCGCTGACGGCGGCCACGCTCCAGCTCGACCATGCCGTCGCGTCCGTCCTCCTTCCCCTGCTCGCGATGTGGTGACGATGATCGTCCGCCTGCGGGAGGGACCGGCGCGACGGCTCGGACACGCCCATGGCCTGGGCGCCTGAGCCGGCGACCCGCAGGGACCTGCTCCTGGCGGCGGCCGTCGTCGCCGGGCAGGTGCTCGTGTGGGCCGCGCTCGACGTGTCGTCGGCCCTCGCGCGGGTCTTCGACCTCGGGTCTCCTGGCTTCACCGACGAGACCGCGAAGACCTCGGCCGCCGTGCTCAGCACGTGCGTCGCCGCCGGTTCGCTCGCCGTCCGCCGGATCGCGCCCGTGTGGGCGCTCGGCTGCGCGCTGGTGGCCGCGCTCCTGGCGGCCGGCGCGGGTGGAACCGCCGTGGTGTGGCCGTTCGCCCTGGTCATCGCCCTGTACTCGCTGGCCGTGCACCGCACGGCGGGGCTCGCCGCCGCCGGGGCCGCCGCGACCTCGCTGGCCGTGGCCGTGGCGACCGCCGTCGCGGGCGCGGCACCCCGAACAGCGGCGGGGGCGGGGCTCCTGGCGGCGGGCGGCGCGGCGATGCTCTGGGTCCTCGGGAGATCGCGGCGGCGCAGGCGGGCGGACCGGTCGGCGCTCGCGGCCTACCGCGCCGGAACGTCCGCGCTGCCGCGGTTCGCCGCCGAGGCCGAACGCGAGCGGCTCATGGCCGAACTGCACGACGTGGCGGCGCACCGGCTCACCGGAATCGTGGTGTCGGCCGGCGCCGCGACCCGCCTCGCCGATCGGGACCTGGCGGCCGAGGCCACCCGTCACGCCGCGAGCGCGGCCCGGCAGGCCGTTGCCGAGCTGGACCGCCTCATCGAGGCCGCCGGGACCGTCACCTTCGACGACATCGACGCGCTGGTCTCAGAGCACCCGGCCGTCGACTACCTGCGCACGGCCGCCGACGCGCCGCCGGACGTCGTCGCGGCGGCCCACCGGGTGGTGCGCGAGGCGCTGACGAACGCCGTCAGATACGCCTCGGGCGCGTGCCGCGTCCGGGTCGAGGGAACCGCCGCGAAGCTCACCGTCACGGTCACCGACAGGGGCGGCCCGCCCGCGGCTCCCGGTCTCGGCACGGGACACGGCCTGGCCGGGCTGCGCTCCGCCGTACGCACCCTCGGCGGTTCGCTCTCCGCAGGCCCCGACGGAGGCGGCTGGACGGTACACGCCGAGTTCCCTCTGGCCACACCCACGCCCGTGCCGGAGCACAGGACGGCAAGGTCGCGCGTCTCTGCCCTCGTCGCCGATCCGAACGGCCCGGGCGGCTGGCGGGGGCCGGCCGCGCTGGACGCGGTGCTGGTCGTGCTGGCGTTCGCGCTGTCCCTCGGCGCCGAACTGCCGCCGGGAGACGACCCGGACCCCTTCTCCTCGCCCGTTCTCGGCGCTCCGCTCGCGCTGCTGTTCACCGTGCACGCGTTCCCGCTGTGGTGGCGGAGGCGCGCGCCGCGCGGCGCGCTGACCATCGCCCTCGCGACGCTCCTGGTGTGGCTGGGGCTCGACCTGGCCGGCTGGCCCGGCCCGCCCCTCAGCGACGTGTTCCTCTGGTACTGGTGGGTCGAGCTGGCGCTGGTGTACGCGGTCGCCGCCTTCCCTCCGGGCGGCCGGACGTGGCCCGCGCCCCTCGCCGTCGCGGCCATGGGCGGGGCGGCCCTCGCCAGTGGCGACGGCATCACCGGGAACCGCGTCGCCGCCGGGGCCGTCCTCACCACGGCGCTCGCGATCCCGTGCTTCGCGGCCTGGGCGCTCGGAACGCACACCGCCGCGCGCCGGAGCCGACGGGACGCGGCCGCCGCGAGAGACCGCGACCGGCTCGCCCGGGAGGTCTCCGCGGCCGCCGCGTCCGAGCGCCTGCGGATCGCCGACGGGCTGCGCCGGACCGCGCGGCGGCACGCGCAGAACGTGGCCGACGAAGCCGACGCCGGACGCCTCGACGCCGTTCTCGCCGAGGCCAAGGCGGGGCTGGCCGCGCTCCGCGAACTGCTCGCCGACCTGCGGACGCGGGACGACGGAGGCGACCCGCCGCCGACCGTCGACGGCATCGCCGTCCTGGCGGCCCGGCGCGGCGCCGCCGTCCGGTTCACCGGCGACCGCAGGCCGCTCCCGCCGGCCCTTGAGGTCGCCGCGTACCAGGTCGCGCGGGAGCTGCTGTCCGGCGGAGACGCGATCACGGTCGCGTTCTCCGGCCGGGGCGTCGCGGTGTCCGGGCGGGCGCCCGGCGGCACCGCGGCGGCGCGGCGCCTGCGCGCGCTGACGGACGCCTGCGGCGGTACGCTGGCGCTCACCGACGACGGTGAGGCACGGGGATGGCTGCCGGAGGTGTCCCGCTCTTGATCGGAACGACCGGTGCGGGCCTCACGGCCGCGGCCGGCACGGTGGTCGGTATGGCGGCCGGTACGGCGGCCGGCACGGTGGCCGCATGATCCGCGTGATGATCGCCGACGACCAGGCCGTCGTGCGCGCGGGGATCGCCGCCATGATCGGCGCCGAACCCGACATGACCGTGGTCGCCCAGGCGGGCGACGGCGAGACCGCCGTGGCCCTCGCCGCCTCGCTCCGCCCCGACGTCGCGCTCATGGACGTCCGCATGCCCGGCGCCGGCGGCCTGGCGGCGACCACCCGGATCACCGCCGACGTCCCCGCGACCCGCGTCGTCGTGCTGACCACGTTCGATCTCGACGAGTACGTGTTCGCCGCCCTGCGCGCGGGCGCGGCCGGCTTCCTGCTGAAGGACGCCGACCCGGAGCGGGTGATCGACGCGGTGCGGCTCGCCGCGCGGGGCGACGCGCTGCTCGATCCGGCCGTCACCGGACGGCTGATCGGCCGCTTCGCCGGCGGCCCCGGTCCCGAGGAGGCCGAACGCCTCGCGGCGCTCACCCCCCGCGAGACGGAGGTGCTCCGCCGGGTGGCGCGCGGCCTGACCAACGTGGAGGTGGCCGCCGCGCTCGGCATCAGCCCGGCGACGGTGAAGGACCACGTCGCGGCGGTGCTCGGCAAGCTCGGCGTCCGCGACCGCGTCCAGGCGACGATCTTCGCATACGAGAGCGGCCTCGTCCGCCCCGGCATCCGCTGACGCCCGCGCCCCGGTCGCCATCCGCCGGACGGCGGGGTCCGGGCCCGCCGTAGCGCGGGGATCCGGCCTCCTGGAAATGGGCCGAAGGTCCCACGAGCAGGGCTTTCCTCGCTTCTAGCGTGATCCGCATGCCACGTACCGCCCTGCGCCGGCTGTCCGGCGCCCTCCTGCTCCCCACCGCCGCGGTGGCGGCGCCGCTCGCCGGGATCGCCGGTTTCGTCGGCCTCGCGGCCGTCACCGCCGCCGTCCCGGTCCTCGCGGTCATCGGGCTGCTGGTCGTGGCCGGCGTCGGCGTCCTGCTCGGCCTCCCCGCGTTCGGGCTGCTCGGGGTGCGGCGCAAGCGGGGAGCCGCGCTGCTGCTCGGCGCCGGTCTCGCCGCCGCCGTCGCCGCGGTCGCCTCGATGACCGTCTTCCGGCCCGGTCCCGTCCCCGCGCCCGTCGCGCCTCCCGCGGGCGTCCGGTTCTGGAACCTGCCGACCGGCTCCCGGATCGCCTACGTCCACGCGCCGGCCACCGGCAAGCGCAAGCCGACGCCCGTCGTGTTCCTCCACGGCGGTCCCGGCACCCCCGGCGAGGGCGTACCGGTCGGCGGCGCCGCGCTCGCCGCGGACGGCTTCGACGTGTACGCCTACGACCAGCTCGGCGCCGGACGCTCCACGCGCCTGTCCGACGTCACCGGCTACACGGTGGCGCGCCACGTCGCCGACCTGGACGCGATCCGCAGCGCCATCGGCGCGGACAAGATGATCCTCGTCGGGCAGTCCTGGGGCGGCTCCCTCGCCGCGCAGTACCTCGCCGCCCATCCCGATCACGTCGCCAAGGTGGCCTTCACCTCCCCCGGTGCCCTGTGGCCGCCCGCCCTGCCGGACGGCGACGGCGATCCCTGGACACGGCTCACGCCGTCGCAGAAGAAGCGCTACGACGAGCTGACGTCGTCGCCCCGGCTCCTCGCCGCCGCCCTCCTCCTGGACGTCAACCCCAACGCCGCCCACGCCCTGCTCGGCGACCGCGAGGCGGACGCGCGCTTCCACGAGCTGGGCCTCGCGGCGAAGGACGCCTCGTCCTGCCCCGGCGCGCCCCCGAGAACGCCCCACGGGAACCGCCAGGGCTTCTACGTCAACCAGATCACCAGCCGGGACTTCCGCGACGTCCCGGACCCCCGTCCGGCCCTGCGGCGACTCCACGTCCCGGCCCTGATCATGCGCGGCGAGTGCGACTACGTGAAATGGGCGGCGACCCGCGACTACCGCCAGACCCTGCCCAACTCGACGCTCGTCTTCGTCAAGGGCGCAGGCCACGCCATAGCCGGCAACCAGCCCGCCGCGTACACGGCCTTGCTACGGGCCTTCCTCCTCGGCCACCGCCTCCCCCTCCCCGCCTATACCTCTCCAGCCGAACCCCATTAGGGGCGGTCCTGGGTCCCTTCGTCGCGGAGGATGGCGATGACGGCGCTCCCGTCCACGGATTCCTCCGTCATGAGGAGAGCGACGAGCCGGTCGAGCGCAACGCGGTGCGTGCGCAGTTGCTCTACCGCGCGGGTCTCCGCGTCGCGGAGGAGCCGCGACACCTCCTTGTCGATGAGCCGTTGCGTGGTCGGGGAGTAGGGGGAGGGCGCGGCGGTGACGGTGCTGAGCGCCTCGTGGCCGTCGGTGGCGTAGCCGACCGGTCCGAGGGCGGTGGACAGGCCGAACTCGCGGACCATGCGGGTGGCGACCTGGGTGGCGTCGGCCAGGTCGGCGGCGGAGCCCGTGGACGCCTGGCCGAAGACCAGCAGCTCGGCGGCGCGGCCCGCGAGCCGGATGGTGAGCAGGTCGGTGAGGTAGGAGTGGCTGTAAAGGTGCCGCTCGACCTCCGGCAGCTGCTCGGTGGAGCCGAGGGACATGCCGGCGGGCAGGATGGTCACCTTGGTGAGCGGGTCGGCGTGCTCGCAGAGCGCCGCCAGGAGCGCGTGCCCGGACTCGTGGACGGCGACCGAGCGGCGCTCGTCGGGCAGCAGGGCGTTGGCGGCGTCGCGGCGGCCGAGCATGATGCGGTCGCGGGCGGTGTCGAGGTCCTGCGCGGTGATCGTGACGCGGCCGTCCCGCGCCGCGTTGATGGCGGCCTCGTTGAGGAGGTTGGCCAGGTCGGCGCCGGAGAAGCCGGGCGTGGCGCGGGCCATGCGGTCCAGGTCGGCATCGGTGTCGAGGCGCTTGCCGTGGGCGTGGACGGCGAGGATCTCGGCGCGCTCGGACTGGGTCGGCAGCGGGACGACCACCTGCCGGTCGAACCGGCCGGGACGCAGCAGGGCGGGATCGAGGGTGTCGGGGCGGTTGGTGGCGGCGAGGACCACGATCCCGCTCTCCTGGTCGAAGCCGTCCATCTCGGCGAGGAGCTGGTTGAGGGTCTGCTCGCGCTCCTCGTGCCCGCCGCCGGGCAGCACGCTGCCGCGCTTGCCGCCGATGGCGTCGATCTCGTCGATGAACACGATCGACGGAGCGCGCTTGCGGGCCTCGGTGAACAGGTCGCGGACCCGGGAGGCGCCCACACCGACGAACATCTCGACGAACGACGCCCCGGTCACCGACAGGAACGAGACCTCGGCCTCCCCCGCGACGGCCCGCGCGAGCAGCGTCTTGCCGGTGCCCGGCGGCCCGATCATGATCACGCCGCGCGGCGGCCGCGCGCCCGCCACCGCGTACCGGTCCGGCGCCCGCAGGAAGTCGACCGACTCGCTGATCTCCTGCTTGACGCCCTCGTAGCCGGCGACGTCGGTGAACTTGGTGGTGGGGCGCTCGGCCTCGATGACCCTGGCCTTGGAGCGGCTGAAGGCGCCCAGGCCGCCCGCGCGGCCCCCCATCCTCCGGCTCGCCCACAGCAGGAAGCCGCCGATCAGGACGAGCGGCAGCAGCCAGAGCAGCAGGCCGCCCCACGGGCTGCTCCCCGTCCGGGTCGCGGTGATCCTCACGTGCCGGGCCTGCATCCGCTGCGCCAGGTCCGAGGTGTTCAGCGCGGTCGGGATGCGGGAGGTGAACGCTCGTCCGTCGGTCAGCTTCCCTTCGACGGCGCCCTTGTTGTCGACGCTGACGGTGCGCACCTGGCCGGCGTCGACGCGGGCCGAGAAGTCGGTATAGGACAGGTTCTCGGTCTGCCGCTGCCGTGAGGTCACGAGAGCCGGGGCGAACAGGAAGAGCACCAGAAGGATCGTGACGGCCAGCAGCAGCCACAGGCGCGCCGTGGGCTTCTGCGGCGACGGCTGCTGCTGCGGTGAGCCGGAGTTGGCGGACTTCATCCGGCTCAGGGCGGGACACTGCCGGCCCGGCGTCCCCGGGCAGCGTGACGTCGCAGGTCGGCGGCCATGCCGGGCCGCCGGGTCCACTCCTCTCGATGCTTCCTCATAGCACTAGGGCGACTACCCAAAGTGAGTGCCGTCATCCATCATCCGGCCGGTCAGGCGGCGGTGCCCCGGGAGTCGCCGAGCCTCGCCCGCTGGACGAGCCGCTGGAGGTCCTCGGTCGTGACGATGCCCAGCAGCCGGTGGTCGGCCGCCACCACGGCGAGGAGGCCGCCGGGCATCGGAGTCGCCTTCAGGACGGCCGAGGCGGGCTCCTCCGGGCCGACGACGCGGTCGGGGTCGAGACGCGTCATGTACCGCGCGAGGGCCGTTCCGGCCTCCTCGGACCGCAGCCGGACCAGGCGGGCCGTCGTGACCGCGCCGACCGGGTCTCCGGCGGCGTCCACGACGGGGAAGACCGGCTGGCGGGACGCCTGGACGACGGTCTCGGCGAAGGCCCCGGCGGGCTGCCAGGTCCACCCGTGAGCCGGATGAGGCGTCATGACGTCGGCGATCCGCCGCCCCGCCGCCGCCTCCCGCAGATCGGTCCACCGGTCCTCGACCTTCGCGGCGGCGACGATGAACCAGCCGACCAGCGCCAGCCAGAGCCCGTCGAGCCACGCGCCCGCCAGCAGGGCCAGCAGGCCGCCGCCGATCATGACGAAGCCCAGCACCGTCCCGGCCCGGTCGGCGGTGTGCGCCGCGCTCACCCGGTCGCCGCGGGACCGCCACAGGAACCCGCGCAGGATCCTGCCGCCGTCCAGGGGAGCGGCGGGGAGCAGGTTGAAGACGGCGAGGAGGACGTTCGTCGCGGCGAGCCACCCCAGGCAGGCGACCGCCGTGGCCGGGGCCCCCGCCGCGCCCGCCAGCGCCCAGGCACCGCCGAACGCCAGGGCCAGCGCACCGCTCATCGCCGGCCCCACGGCCGCGATCCGCAGATCGGCGCGGGCCGTCGGCGGCTCCCCCTCGAACCGGGCGACGCCGCCGAGCATCCAGAGCGTGATCGAGACGACCTTCACCCCGAACCGGCGCGCGACCACCGCATGGGCGAACTCGTGAGCCGCCAGGGACGCCAGGAAGAGCACGGCGGTCACCACCGCCGCGGCCCACCGGATCCCGCCGGACACGCCCGGAGAGGACGCGGGCAGGATCGACCGGGCCAGCACGTCGGCGACGAGGACCAGGGCCGCGGCGACCGACCAGTTCACGCCGACCGGGATGCCCATGACGGTGCCCAACCTGAGCGTCTGCCTCATCGAGAACCTCCCGGCGGCGTTCCCGGATCGCGTCCTGACGCTTCCAGTCTCGTCGCCGACCCGCCCTCGGAAACGGGACCTTCGGCCCGAACCGCGGGCGACTCCGGACCTACCGCCCGGCAGGGGGCCGTACGTAGCGCCGGAACGTGATTCCCGACGCGAACGAACGTTGCTCGACCAGGCGCAGCGGCACGTTCTCCCCTACGGGCAGGTACGGCTTGCCGCCCCCGATGATCACGGGGGCCGCGTACACCCAGAACTCGTCGATGAGGTCCAGCAGGGAGACGGCCAGCTCGGGACCGCCGAGCTGGAGGATCCCGTCGATCTCGTCCTTGAGGCGCGTCACCACGGACACGGCGTCCTCGCGCCGGACGAGCGTGACCCCTTCGGGAACGGTCTGGAGGGTGTCGGAGAAGACGTACCGCGGCGTCTCCTTGTAGAGCCGGGCGAACTCCCGTTCGACGGCCGGGGCGCCGTCCTTCCCGAGCTCCTGCGTCCAGGGCGCCTCCATCGCCTCGTACAGCCGCCGCCCGAACAGGAACGCCGAGATCCGGCGCACGTGGTCGCTCGCCGCCTCCTGGAAGTCCTCGTCCGGCTCCATGAAGTCCATGCCGCCGTCGGCGTCCTCGATGTAGCCGTCGATCGAGGTGTTCATCCAGTAGATGACCTTGCCCATGAAGCTCCCTCTCGGTCGTAGCGGTTCCAGTGCAGACCCGAAGCACGACCGAAACTCATCGCGACGGGCCGATGCGCGGAAGCACGCTGATTCCGGGATGGTCGGCGCGGAATCCGGACAGCGTCGCGGGCGTCACCTCGGTATCGACGAGATCGAGCCGATCGAGGTCGTACCGCTCGATCACCGGAACGATCGCATCGCTGACGGGTGTCCCGCGAAGGCTCAGCGACCTGACCTGCGTTACGCCGTCGAGCAGCGTCATCAGGTCCTCGTCGGCGGCGGCGGTGAGGCGGATGGACAGGCTGTCGAGCTTCGCCGGCAGCCTCGCCGATCCGGCGACGTTCGCCGCACTGAGGCTCATCCTGTTCAGAGACGAAGGGAAGGCGCCGTCCAGCCAAAGAGCGTCCTTCGCGCTGAGGTGCACGCTCGCAAGGTCGGGGACGACGTCGGCCAGCACATCCTGGCCCCACGACCGCGGCGGAAGGCCGGAAACCGTCAGATCGGTGAGGGCGCCGAGCCGTCCTCGACCGGCGCCGGCATGGAAGGGACTCGCTTCGCCGAGATGCAGGCGCAAGACCCGCAGCCTTGGGAATCGCAGGAAGGCCGACAAGGCCTCGGCACCGATCGCGCACGCCTGATGCTCGAAGATCTCAACGCGGGTCAGATCCGGCAACGCGGAGAGCAGATCGTCATCGAACTCTCCGGTCGCCAGCGACAACGACCACACCTTGTCGGCGACCGCCGCCAGATGTCCGAGGTCGAAAGTATCCCAGCACTCGAAATGCCGGTGGATGCTGAACGGAGTGCCGTCATGCCGAGGCGGCAGAACCGGACCGAGGACATGAAATGGCGGCGCCCCCTCTTCGGCGTGATAGAGCCGAGAATCGTCACTCGTGAAGCGCCCGCAACACACGACTTCGACGACCGTCGCCGCACCCGTCTCGCCGACCACCGCGATGTTCACCCACTCGGGCACGTGACCGTCGCGCCATAATTCGGCCACGACGGTGTCCGCGTCACATCGGTTCAACTCGGCGGCCCGACGGCGGCTGCCGTCCTCCGGAAACCGCAACTCGCCGGGCTTCGGAGGGTGCCCGTCATAGGACTGGTTGAGCCGTACCCGGAACACCAGCGGCTCTGGCAACTCTTCGGACACCAGCGACTGGGCGAACCGCCACGCCGCCCGAGTCGACGCATCGAACCGTTCGGCGAACACCTCTCGATCCACCTGGCCAACCTACCGTCGCCCAACACCGACCACCCGATCACCGGACGATGGCATTCCGGACGTCGCGCTCATCGGATCCGCTGTTGCCGTAGACGCGGCGGACGATGCGTTCAGCGGCATGGCCGTCATCGAAGGTGCAGAACCGGCGGCGGAACGCGGCGCGCTTGGCGGTCGACGATGCGCTGCCGGGTTCGTCGCCCTTGAAGCACGCGATGAGTTCGTCCTCGGTGCGGGCCACCGGGCCGGGAGGTTCGGCGAGCAGGTCGAAGGTGACGCCCCTCGTGCGGCGGTAGGTCTCCCAGTCCGGTGCGTAGATGACGATGGGCCGGTCGAGGTGGGCGTAGTCGAACATGATGGACGAGTAGTCGGTGATCAGGATGTCGGCCGCCAGGCAGAGATCCTCGACGGCGGAATGGCCGGACACGTCCAGAATCGACGCCGAATCCGCGGAGGGCGCCGGAAGCGGTGTCGATTCGGTGAGGTAGTGGGCGCGGACGAGCAGCACGTATCGCGGGCCGAGCGCCGCCGCCAGAACGGCGGGGTCGAGCGGATACACGAGTTCGTCGAGGTGGTCCCGGTAGGTGGGCGCGTAGAGGACGGCGGTCCGGCCCGCCGCGATGTCGAGTTCCCGGCGGATGCGGTCGATGTCCTGGCCGCTCGCGTGGAAGAGGCGATCGTTGCGCGGATACCCCGTCTCCAGGATTTCGTAGTCACCGGGATAGGCGCGCCGCCATACCTGCGACGACAGCGGATTGGCGGAGACGACGTAGTCCCACCGGCGGCTGTGCTTCCGCAGCCGAGCGAAATTCATGCCGCTCGCGCCGACCGGATAAGGCTCTTGCTCCAACCCCATCTTCTTCAAAGGCGTTCCGTGCAGTGTCTGAATGTGGACGGAGCCGCGGCGCTTGGACATGGCATGCGGGAAGTTGACGTTGTTGACGAAGTACTTCGCGCGCCCCATGACCCGGAAGTAGCGCAGCGAGCCCTCGACGACGTGGTCGACGCCCTCCGGCAACGACCCGGCGGCCTCCGGGCCGACCACCCACACACCGTGGACGTCGGGCGCCAGCTCCCGGGCTCTCTCGTAGATCGCCTTGGGGTTGCAGGCGTAGCCGCGGTACCAGTACGCCGCGTAGACCGCGAGACCGGCGTCCATCGGCAGCCGTTTCTGCAGCTGGTAGTAGGCGAGAGGCACCGCGGCCTTGGCGCGCCTGGCGCCGGTGCGCGCCATGCCGCCCGCCCGGCGTACCGCGCCACGCAGCACGAGCCGCGTCCGATTGAGCGGCCCGAGCCCGCGGAACAGCCAGTACAGGTCGCGTTCGACCAGCCGGAACTTGATCCCGCGCGCCCCCGGCGGATATCGGTATGGGCTCGGACGGTGCGCCCGGAACTCCCGTGACACCCGCCGGAAGAAGCGCCGCCGCGAAGCCGCCGGCACCCGGGACGGGTCCTCGGCGATCGTGGTGTAGTGCCAGATCATCCGGTCGAACATCGCGGCCCGGTGGTCGCCGGCCGAGCCCGGCCGTCCGTCCATGAAGGCGAAGATCTTCCCGTACCCGTCGAAGACCTCGAAGTGCCGGTCGCTGGACGTCGAGGTGATCGCGCCCGTGCGCCGCACGCGGTAGACGTAGCAGACGCGGTCCAGGAGGGAGATGCGTTCGGCGGCCATCAGGATCGGATAGGTGACCGCGACGTCCTCATAGAACCCATCGCCGAATTCCAGGCCGAGGTCCAGCAGGTACTCCCGCCGGATCACCTTGTTCCACGCCGTCATCATCAGCCCGAGCACGGACGGCCGCTCGTCCAAGGTGAAGGACTCCTCCGGCGGCGGCTCGCGGAGCAGCCCGCCCCACGGGTTGGGAGCCAGCCGGCCGGGCGCGATCTCCCGCGCGTGATCGAACACCAGGACGTCCGGCCGGGCACGCTCCAGACGCCGGCGGATGGCGGCCAGCGCGCCGCTGGTCACCCAGTCGTCGCTGTCCACGAACCAGACATAGTCCCCATGAGCGCGGCGGAGGCCGATGTTGCGGGCCTCGCCCAGGCCATGGTTGCGGTCCAGATGCACCACCCGCAGGCGCGGGTCGCGGCGCGCATACTCGTCGAGCATCCGCCCGCAGTCGTCGGGCGACGCGTCGTCGACCGCCACCACCTCCACCCCGGAGGCGGCCTGCTGGAAGAGCGATTCCAGGCACTGAGGAAGGTAATCCCGCACGTTGTACACCGGCAGGACCACGCTGATCGTGACCGCCGCATCCGAAAATGCCATGGGACCTCCGGCCGTCCACGCGGAACCCGACAGGAGAGGGCGGGCGCCGGAACGGCGGCGCGGGCGCGCCCGTGTCGGCGGCCCGCGCCGGAGTTCACGCCGCGGCGCCGACCAGCCCGTGCGGGTCGAGGACGTACTTGCGCGCCGCGCCCCGGTCGAACTCGGCGTAGCCCTGGGGCGCCTGGTCGAGCGGGATGACCGTCGCGTTGACGTTGCGGGCGACCTGCACCCGGTCGTGCAGGATCGCCATCATCAGCTGCCGGTTGTAGGACATCACCGGGCACTGTCCGGTGGTGAAGGACTCGGACTTGGCCCAGCCGAGCCCGATCTTCAGGCCGAGCTGCCCGACCCGGGCGTTCTCGTCCGACGCTCCCGGGTCGCCGGTCACGTAGAGACCGGGGATGCCGAGCTTGCCGGCCGCCCGGGTGATGTCCATCAGCGTGTTGAGGACGGTCGCGGGCTGCTCTCCGCCCTTCGGACCGTGGCCGCGCGCCTCGAACCCGACGCAGTCGACGGCCGCGTCCACCTCCGGCACGCCGAGGATCTGCTCGATCTGCTCGCCCACGTCGGCGTGCTGGGACAGGTCGATCGTCTCGCAGCCGAACCCGCGGGCCTGCGCCAGCCGCTCCTCGTTCATGTCCCCGACGATCACGACGGCGGCGCCGAGCAGCAGGCAGGCGGTGGCGCACGCCAGCCCGACCGGCCCCGCGCCCGCCACGTACACCGTCGACCCGGTGGTCACGCCCGCCGTGTAGGCGCCGTGGTAGCCGGTGGGCAGGATGTCCGACAGCATCGCCAGGTCGGGCAGCTTGGCCATCACGGTGTCGCGGTCGGCCGGGAACTTCAGCAGGTTGAAGTCGGCGTACGGGACGACCGCGTACCGCGCCTGCCCGCCGTGCCAGCCGCCCATGTCGACGTAGCCGTAGGCGGCGCCCGGACGTTCCCGGTTGACGTTCTCGCACACGCCGGTGTGGCGCTCCTTGCAGTTCCGGCAGCGCCCGCAGGCGATGTTGAACGGGACGCTGACGAGGTCGCCCTCCTTGATGAACTCGACGTCCCTGCCCGTTTCGATCACCTCGCCGGTGATCTCGTGGCCGAGCGTGAGCCCGGCGGGCGCGGTCGTCCGGCCGCGCACCATGTGCTGGTCGGACCCGCAGATGTTGGTCGCGAGTACCTTCAGGATGACGCCGTGCTGGAGCTTGCGGCCGTTCTGCTCGGCCAGCTCGAGCTTGGGGAAGTCCAGCTCCTCGACCGTGACCTCGCCCGGTCCCTGGTACACGACGCCGCGATTGGTGTCCGCCACGGTTCCTCCCTCCGCATTGAGGATCGCGGGCGGTATACCCCGTTTCCGCAGGTCAACCAGATCTTCAGCCCCAAACTCACCACTGGGCACGGTCATGGGCGGGCTTGGATCGTCCGCCCATGCTTGCGGACCAAGCCCACGATCGACGGGGCGATCCTGAGCCGCGGCAGGACGTCCGGGCGGAACCAGTGGAGCATGATGCCTTCGGTCAGCGTCAGCATGGACGGGTCACCGTCCCAGCGGCCGGCGAAGATCTGGACCGAGAAAAGCCTGGTATCGCCCTCCACCACTTCGTCCACAGCGAATGGCTCCAGGACGGGAAGCTCGAGCCCAGCCTCTTCCCGTAGTTCCCGCCGGATCGTCTCGGCCAGCGAACGGTCGCCAGGTTCGCGCCCGCCCCCGAGCAGCGACCACGCGCCGGGCTCCACGATGCCGGGGATGTCGTCGCGCAGGTGCAGCAGGTACTCGCCACGCCCGTTGAAGATCAGCGCCGAGGCCCTCGACGACCCCACCCCGAATGACGTCATCACCCTTGCCTCCCCGAACCTCACCTCATGGTCACTGTCGACACCCAGCCAGGAGCGAAGAGTCGCTGCCCCGGTTCGGAGCGTATTCTGCCTGCGTGGATGGCGATCAGGAGCTGGAGCGATACCGTCACGAGGTACGAGAGTGGACGGTGGGCGAACTTCGCCAGGCGCTCGATGGGCTTCCGGGCGGAATGCGGCTGCGCATCGACGTGCCGGAAGCACCGCGGTCCAATGACTCCCTGGAAGCGGATCGTGAATTCGTTCTCGGCGGCGTGTTCGTGGACGACGCCGACTACCTCGCGCAGGACGAGTTCGTTCTCCGGGCCGATTTCAGCACGGACTGGTATATGCGCCCTCGGGCCGAATCATGAAGGTCAGGCGACGTTCACTCCGGCCACGCTCTCGCAGAGGCGCGTAACGGCAGGGCTTCAGGAAATCCGAACGGTTCTTGGTTTCCGTGACGTGCACATATCAGCCGGTCGTCTCACTACAGTTCGGGATTGGCCGAACTGTAGGGATCAGCCGAGGTGTGGACGTCCATCCTTGGGTCCCGGGCTTCGACGACCCAGGTGTCGGCCGCTTTGTCGTGCAGGGTCTGCGCGTCAGGGTCCCAGAGCAGCCAAGCCGCGTCGATCAACGAACCGATTCCGAGGGTGACGCCTCCAAGAAGCAGCATGAAGACATACCGCCAGGTTGCCCGCCCCAGGCCGATGTCGCTGAAGTCCGTCCGGATTATTTTGATGCCCGCCAGCCACTTACCGGGTGTCCGGCCCGACACCGCCGGGATCAGGCAGTGGTACACAGCGTTGAGAACGAACGCTGCGACCGCGAAACCCTCAAGGTCGTAGGAACCGTCCCACCGTGGAACGGCGAATACCTCAAACGACACCCACAACAGCACTGCGAGTATGACGGTATCGACGACGTACGCGATCAGGCGCAGCTTGCCGCTCGCCAGATTGGCCCTGGTGCGCATGGTGAAGACCGTCCCGACGTGACTTCGGATGGCCAGTGTAAATCACCGTACGCTGGAGAGGTGAGCCGATCACGTATCCGGATCGGCTCGCGGTGGGGAGGCGCTGTGCCCCAGGCGCCCTGGGCCTGTCGGTCCCGGTGCATCTGTACCGGGACCGACACCTTCGCCCGCCCATATGACTTCGGAATCGGACCCGCGACCGCCCCGGAGGTTTCTTATCGATGGCTATCACCACTGCGCAGGCCTGCCTGCGGGACCGCTCGGCCGGTCAGTCAGTCCCACAGGCGGGCGTGGAAGACACCACAAGAGTTCGAACAACACCACCGACCCAGGCCACCGTCTCCTCACACCCGTGACCACAATGCCAGGGAGACATCAAGGGCCGGGGAAGCTCAGGCCGCGAGGCCGCCATCTCGGGGCCGTTAACCGTCAAGCGCTGCAGGGAGCGTTGCGTGGGCAGAGGCGGAGGTCAGGCCGCCCACTCTTTGAGTTGGTGCACGAGTCCGGCGGGGTCGTCGCCGACCGGGGTCACCTGGAGATCGGTGACACCGGACTCGCGGAAGGCTTCGATCCGCTCCCGAACGTACGAGGCCGGGCCGACGAGGTTGATCTGTTCAAGGAGTTGGAAGGGGACCTTGGCCTCGGCTTCCTTCTTCTTGCCGTCGAGGTAGAGGTCCTGGATCTCCTTGGCCTCCGCTTCGTAGCCGTAGCGTCGGACGAGGTCGTTGAAGAAGTTCTTGCCGCGGGCGCCCATGCCTCCGATGTAGAGCGCGAGCATCGGCCGCGCGAGGTCGAGTATCTCCTTCACGTCCTCGCCGATGGCGACGATGCCGCCGGCGACGACCTCCAGGGGCGCGAGGTCTTCGGAGCGCTTCGCGGTTCCTGCGGCGAGCGCGTCGCCCCATACCCCGGCGGCGGCTTCGGGGAGGTACAGGAAAGGCAGCCAGCCGTCGGCGTACTCCGCCGCGCCTTCGACTGATTTCGGCCCCAGCGCGGCGATGTAGAGCGGAACCGACGGGCGCAGCGGCTTGGTCATGATCTTCAGCGGCTCACTGAGGCCCGTGCCCTGACCGGCCGGGAGAGGGATCTCGAAGGAGCGGCCGCTGTAGTCGACCGCCTCGCGCCGCAGGGCGGCGCGGATGATCTCTACGGTCTCCCTGGTACGGCCGGTCGACCGTACGAAGGGCATGCCGTGCCACCCCTCGATGATCTTCGGGTTGGAGGCGCCGAGGCCGATGATGGCGCGACCGCCGGACACGCTGTCGAGGCCGGCCGCGGTCGAGGCGAGCATGGTCGGGGTGCGGGAGTAGACGTTGAGGATGGCCGCGCCGATCTTCACGCGCGAGGTGCGGGCCGCCAGGTAGCCCATCAGGGTCGGCGAGTCATAGCCGTACCCTTCGGCGACCCAGACGGTGTCGAGCCCGGCGGCCTCGAGTCGAGCGATGTGGTCGGCGGCCTCCCGCGGGTCGGTGCCGTAGGTGAGCATCGTCGAGATCTTCATGAGCAGTCCCTCATTTCGACGTCGGCGAGTCGAAGCTCGCGCCCATGCCGATGCCGGCGCCACCGTCGACCGGGATCACCGCGCCGGTGACGAACCGCAAGTTGGGCGACACGAGCGCGCCGACCAGGTCGGCGAACTCGGAGGGCGCCCCGATGCGCCCCATCGGTATCCCGTTCCCGAGGCTTGCTTTGGACAGCTCCGGCTGCCGTTCCAGCAGTCCGTTCAGCAGGGCGGTGTCGAAGAAGCCGGACAATAGAGTGTTGACGTTGATGCCCTGCCTGGCGACCTCCAGGGCGAGGGTCTTGGCGTAGCCGATCACCGCCGACCACACGCCGACGGACGCCGCCATGCCGACGGCCGGGCGCTCGACGACGCCGGAGACCACGTTGAGGATGCTGCCGCCTTCGGTGGTCATGTACGGCACGGTGGCTCGCACAGATCTGACGACGTAGAAGAAGTGGCGCTCGAAGGCCTTCAGCCACACCTCGTCGGTGAGCTCGGAGATGCGCCGGATCGGCGGTCCGCCGTCGTTGGTGACCAGGACGTGAACGGCCGGACCGAACCGCTCAAGGGTCGAGGCGGTGACGCGCTCGATGTCGGCGTCGACCGAGCAGTCGGCGGCCAGCCCGAGGACCTTCTCCTCGCCGTATGCGCCGGCAAGCCGTTGCGCGGCGGCCGTGACCTTCTCCGCGCGCCGCGCAAAGATCGTGACGTTGGCGCCTTCCTTCAGAAGCCGATCGGCGATGGCGTATCCCAAGCCGTCGCTGCCGCCGCCGACGATGGCGACCTTGCCGGTCAGTCCGAGGTCCATCACTGAACTCCGATCGAGGTGAGGAAGGTCTCGGCGTTGCCGGAGAACACGTCATCGAGGACATCGGAGGAGAAGCCCTCCTCGCGCCATTCCTCGACCAGCCTGTCGTGGGCGAGCATCGGGTAGTCGGCTCCGAAGAAGACCTTCTTGCGCAGCCGCTTACCGATCTCGCGCTTGAGCTCGTCGGGGAAGTAGCGCGGTGACCAACCGTGGAGCTCCATCCACACGTTCGCCTTGTGCAGTGCGACCGCGATCATTTCCGACTGCCAGGGCCATGCCACCCGGGCCGCGATCACGTTCAGATCGGGATGCTTGGCCGCGACGCGGTCGACGTAACGGGGGTGGCAGCCTTCTAGGGTGATGCCCATGCCTCCGCGGGTACCGGCCCCGGTGGCCGACATGCCGACATGGACCAGGACGGGACGGTTGGCCTCGATGCACATGTTCAGACAGGTCTCCCATTCCGGCTGGTCGGGTGTCCCGGCCGGTGTGAACGAGTGGACCGTCAGTCCGACGAGTCCCGTCCCCTCGCTCAGGCAACGCTCGAATTCCTTGACATGAGCCGGCTGCGTGGGGTCGATGCCGATCCAATTGCCCAGTACGACGTCGGGGTGCTTGCGCGCGTAGTCGAAGGCGTAGTCATGCTGGTCGCGTAGTGCACCGGCGTCCATGGTGTAGGTGAACGCGAAATCGAGCATCGCCCTGACGTTGGCGCGGCGGAACTGGACGGCCTGCTCCTCGTCGCTGACGAAACTCATGTCCCACTTGAAGTAGCCCCGCAGGGCCTCGCGATCCTCAGCCGTCTCGTAAGGGCTTCCCTTCCATCCGCGCTCTGTGCCCCAGTGGGAATGGAAGTCGATCAGCCGGGCCGGTGGTACGTTCACATTGAGCGCCTTTCGTGAATGGCTGCGGGAAGGGCCTCGGGATGATCAGTGGACATTGCGGGTCGAGTCGGCCCAGAACGGCGCACGCAAGCGCTTCTTGTCGATCTTTCCCACCGGCGTGGCGGGAAGCGAGTCCACGACCACGACCTTCTTGGGCGCGTACATCGAGCCCTTGGCCTGCTTCACGTAGGACTGGAGCGCGCGAATATCGACCTGCCGTCCCGATCGCGGGACCACGAACGCGGTGACGAGCTCGCCCCAGCGGCTGTCCGGCACGCCGATGACGGCGGCTGCGCCCACCGAAGGGTGCGCTGTGAGAACGGCCTCGACTTCGCTCGCGTAGATGTTGAAGCCACCGGAGATGATCATGTCCTTCTTGCGGTCCACGATGTAGATCAGGCCCTCGGCGTCCTGGCGGGCGAGGTCTCCGGTGTGGAGCCATCCGCCCTTGAGCGCCGCTTCCGTCTCGTCGGGGAGGTTTCTGTAGCCCTGCATCACCCCGCGGCTCCGCATGGCGATCTCGCCCACCTCACCCAAAGGAACGTCGTGGCCGTTGTCGTCGATGAGCCTGATGCGGTTGCCGACCACGGGACGGCCGCAGGAGGCGAGTTGCTCAAGGCTCGCGGTCTCGTGTGCGGCCTTGGTCAGGACCGTCCCGATGCCGGCCGACTCCGTCTGCCCGTAGATCTGGGAGAAGACCGGACCGATCCGCTCGCGGGCCTCCGCCAGGCGCACCGGCGACATCGGCCCGGTGGCGTACCAGATCACCTCGAGGCTGGAGAGGTCCCTGGTCTCCGGACGCTCCTGGTCCAGCAAGGTGTAGATCATCGTCGGAAGGCCGCTCACGCAGTTGATGTGCTCGGCCTCGATGACGTCGAGGAACCGGCCGGGTTCGAAGCCTTGCTCGATCACCACCGTGCCGCCGCGCAGCAGGGTCGGGATGACGGCCAGCCCGGCCGCGTGGGTGAGCGGGGCCGCTGCCAGGTACCGCGGGAGGTGCGGCTGCTCGAAGTCGGCCATGTGCGCATAGACCATCTGCACCATCGACCGATGAGGCTGCATCACGCCCTTGGGCCTGCCGGTCGTCCCGCCGGTGTACTGCAGCCAGGCGACGTCCATCTCCGTCGCCGGACCACGGTCCAGCGACCGGACCGCCGTGGGCTCGCCCTCGGACAGACCACCGGCGGCAGGGATCACCATCAGGTGTCGCAGGGAGTCGACCTCGGCGAGGACCTGGCGGCCATGCTCCTCCAGGGGCGCGGTCACCACCAGCACCGTGGCCTCCGCGTCCTCGCAGACGGTGATGTGGTCCGTGACCGAGGCCAGGGCCTGCAGCCCGGTGAAGCGGCCGCCCAGGAGATACGTCGCGGCCTGGACGATCCACGATTCCGGCATGTTCGGACTGAGCATCGTGACCCCCACGCCGAGACCCACTCCCCGATGGGCCAGCGCGGCCACATACTGCGAGAGAAGGTCCCTGACGTGCGCATAGGTCAGTCGCCGGTCACCGGCCACGAAGGCCTCGGACGAGCTGTGCCGGCTGAGCGCCTGCAGGATCAGGTCACCTAGCGTGACTCCGGAGGATGCCGCCGTAGCGGCCGCCGAAGCCGCAGCACCGTGACCCGGAAGGTGGTGGGACATGCCTCAAAGCGTGGCCGCCGAGCGGACGGGCGTGCCACTGATGTTCCGCCTGGAATTTCCGATAACCCGCCAGACCGACGTCAGCGGTGAGCCGCACCCGCCGTGGAGCGGTAACGACCGGGCGTCTGGCCGACGAGATCGGTGAAGGCGCTGATGAAGCTGCCGGGGTTCGACCAGCCGAGTCGCATCGCCGTCTCGGTGACCGAGGTACCTTCAGCGAGTTCAAGCAGCGCTCGCTGAATCCGCAGCAGCGTGCGCCACTGATGGAAGCTCATCGACAATTCGCTGCCGAACAGCCGGCTGAGAGTCCGTTCACTCGAGCCGGTTCGGTGCCCCAACTCCGCCAGCGTCGCCGAAATGGACGGGTCGGCGTGCAGCAGGTCGGTGACGGCCTTGAGGCGAGGATCGCTCGGCTCCGGCAGCCGCAGTGGCTCCTGCGGGGCGCGGGCCAACTCCGCACCGATCACCGCGAGCAGCAGACGGCCACGCTCACTGCCGGCGGGCTCATGCTCGCTGCTCATCGCCAGGTATGCCTCGCGCAGCAGCGCACTGGCCACGAAGACCGACGGCTCGGGCGGCAGTTCCTCGGACAACGCTGCCGGAACCGCGAGCACGCGGACATCGGTCTCGCCGTAAGAGTGACTGCTGTGGACATAGAAGGGCGGCACCCACGTGATGCGGTTCGCCGGCGCCACCCAAGTGCCGACCTTGGTCGTCGTGACGAGCGCCCCGGAGGCGGCGTACCTCAGCTGGCCGTAGTCATGGAAGTGCGCGGCGATGTCCTCACCATGCGCCATGGGCTCACAGACCGGCGAGTCGTCGGTCCAGAACACCGGCTGCTGCGCAACCTCACTCATCAACAGGCAGCGTAGCTCGCGTTGGCGGACAGCCAGAATAAGTGGCCACGAATCCAGTAACGCGCCCGTGAGAGGTACGGGCCAGCGCTCCGGCAGGTCGGCCGCATTCCCGAACCCACGGGGCGAGACAGTCAAACCCAGGAGTGGACGAGGTGGACTTGGCGACCACGCGGCACCTCGGCCAGGGACTCGCTGGAGTCGACAACCGCGAACTCCCAAGTGCCGTTCTTCCATGCAGGTTCATGGAGTCCACGCTCAAGTACTCCAGGGTGCACGCCCGGTTGAAACGGTGCCCGACGTGGTGGGCTGGCCTTGCCCGATGTGCGGGGAGCTAGTCGCCGCAGGCAGCATCCTCACCGAGCCGCCCGAGAACGCCGCGCTCGACCCGCTGTACCGCGCCTACGCCGAGTGCGACCAGTCGGGGACGTCCCGCACCGCCGCGAAGACCCTGCCGCACTGTGCCCGCCAGCGCCGACAAGTTGTCCGACCACCGTCCCGTCTCGGCGATGATCCGCTTCCGCTGACCGCAGCGGACCCCGCTACCCCTGGCGGGCGGGATTCGGGAAGGCGCGGTCCGCGAGGCGGCTCAGCAGGAACCACGGCACCGTGAACGCGACCACCACCTGCGGCACGCGCAGGGCCGGCGCCAGCGGCAGGGCGAGAATCGCCAGCATGCCCGCGAGGCCCACGAGGATGAGAAGAAGGCCCGTGAGGTTGTAGGACGGCCTGCTGCGGGACCGCCGCGCCAGCCATACGGCCAGCACGGCGACCAGCAGCCCGCTCGCGATCGCCGCCTGGACGACCGGATTGCCGGACACCAGCTCGAGGAGCGTTGTGATTGCCGCCGTGATGACCATCGAGAAGAGGAACGACTTGCGCGTGCTCGCCATCCACCAGGGCAGGCGCTCTACGGAGTCCGGCGCCGGCGGAGGCGGGACCGGACCGGGCTGGGGCTGCTGGGGCTGCGGGTACGTGGGGTATTGCGGGTACGTCGGCTCCTGCGGGTACGTCGGATAGGGCGCCTGGGGCCCGGCCGGAGGCTCGCTCGGGGGCTCGGGCGCCGTCCGGTCCGGAGGGGCGAAGCGCCGCTCGCCGTCCTTGCGCACCTGGAGGACCCCGAAAACGATCGTCGTCCCGAGGGAGGCGATCGAGATGCCGTTGGCGACCCAGTCCGTCACGCAGCCAGTCTCGCGAGGCCGGAACCGGATGTCACCGTGTTGGCACGTTCCGCCGTGGCCGCAGAGGGACACCCGGACCCCGGCGGACCTGGCGCACGGCGTGGGCGCTGGGGCTGGTGGACGCCCCGGTCGCGGCCCTGCCAGTAGGGGGCGCGCAGCTCCCGCTTGAGGATCTTGCTGGCGGGGGTTGCGCGGGATCTCGTCGCGGCGCTCCACCGACGTCGGGCACTTGAAGTGCGCGAGGCGCTCGCGGCAGTAGTCGATGATCTGCTGCTCGGAGACGTCCTCGGACAGCACCACCAGGGCCTTCGGCGTCTCGCCCCACCGCTCGTCGGGCACGCCGACGACCGCGCAGTCGGCGACGGCGGGATGCCTATCAGGACGTCCCATCAGCGCGCCGGTCGAACTCACGGTGAGGGCACTACGTCACCCAGCGGTTCAACGAGGTCCTCAAGCTCTACGACGCCATCCGCCACCGTCACGAGGAAGGCCGGGACGTCGACAAGATCGCCTGTCGGCACCGCACGACACCCGAACGGGTTCAGGCCGCGATAGACGGGCCCGTCCTGCCGCCGGTTCCTGGTGCTGCGGCCCTGGCCGCGGCTGGCGCGGCTGCTGACCACGACCGAAGTGGACCAGCGGGTACGGGTGGTGAGAACACTGCCCGACCCACCCGCTGTCGGACCCGCGCTGACCTGACCTCACCGCCGAACCCGCTTGCGATACGCGAGGTAGACGAGACGGGCGCGGCCGCAGCTCAGGGGCCCGCCCTCCTCCGATGCCGACGCGCCGACGACATCTCATCGGCGTCCGCGCTGACAGAATCTCGACGCTCAACACTCGTGCCCGGGGAACGCGTCCGGGGCGGGCGCACGGGGTTCTGGGTTGCCCGTGGCCGGTTGTTCTTGCTGGTAGCGGGGACTTTCTGCTGTCCATGCGCTGGGCGCCGGCGGTGTCGACACCGCCGTGGCGTCGGGACACGAGGACGGGCTGGGGAGGGGCGAGCGTGGATCAGAGTGTGGAGCGGGGCCGGGCCGCCACGGCGGCCGTCGCGCCCATCTATGCCTTCGTCGTCAACGGCGGCGGCGACAACGTCTCGGTGATCGGCAACGGCGTTTTGGGCACCGCAACCGTTGACGTCGGCATGAACCCTTGGGGGGTGGCGGTGACGCCGGACGGCACCCGCGCCTACGTCACCAACTTCGGCTCCTTGTTCCACCAGGAGTGGCTGTCGGTGATCGACACCGGCACCAACGAGGTGACGGCCAACATCGACGGCGACTTCTCCCACGCGGCCGGGGTCGCGGTGAGCCCGGACGGCACCCGCGCCTACGTCGCCGACAACGGCGGCAACTCCGTCTCGGTGATCGACACCGGCACCAACACGGTGACCACCACCATCACTGTCGACAATGCTCCGCAGGGAGTGGCCGTCACCCCTGACAACCGGTGGGTTCTGGTCACCGGCCTGGCATTCAGTTCCGGCAGCCAGCTCGGCACCGTGACGGCGATCGACCCCGGGTCGCTGTCGGTGTTCGATTCCTTCCTGGTCGGCGACGCCCCGGTCGGGGTGGCGGTGAGCCCGGACGGCACCCGCGCCTACGTCGCCAACAACGGCGACGACACCGTGTCGGTGATCGACACCGGCTACATCAACGGCACCTGGAACCCGGTGATCGCCACCGTCGGTGTGGGCTCTGGGCCCGTCGCGGTGGCGGTGACCCCGGACGGTACCCGCGCCTACGTCACCAACTACGGCGACGGGACGCCTTGGAGCCCGTCGCCCCAGGACGGCGGGCCCGGCTCCCTCAACGACGTCTCCAACACCGTGACGGTGATCGACACCGCCACGAGCACAGTGATCGACACCATCACGGTCGGCGTCGGCCCGGTCTGGGTGGCGGTGAGCCCGGACGGCACCCGCGCCTACGTCACCAACTACCTCAGCGGCGACGTGTCGGTGATCGACACCGCCACCGACACGGTGATCGACGGCTCCGGCGGCCCCGGTTGGTCGACCGGGATGGCCGTTACCCCGGACGGCACCCGCGCCTACGTCACCAACAGCGGCCCCGACAACGTGTCGGTGCTGGCCACTGACGCGTTGAAGACGACCTCCACCGTCGACGTCGGCGACCACCCGTACGGGGTGGCGGTCCACCCCGACGGCAGCCTCGCCTACGTCACCAACGTCGACGACGGCACCGTGTCGGTGATCGACATCGACGTGATCGGTACCCGCGACTCCCCGGTGATCGCCACCATCGGTGTCGGCTCCTACCCGATGGGGGTGGCGGTCAGCCCGGACGGCACCCGCACCTACGTCGCCGATCACAGCGACGACACCCTCGCCGACCTGGCCGTGATCGACACCGCCACCGACACGGTGATCGACCAGGTCGAGGTCGGCTTCGGGGCGTACGGGGTGGCGGTGAGCGCGGACGGC
The DNA here is from genome assembly GCF_040299565.1 of Spirillospora sp. NPDC000708. Lineage (NCBI taxonomy): Bacteria > Bacillati > Actinomycetota > Actinomycetes > Streptosporangiales > Thermomonosporaceae > Spirillospora > Spirillospora sp. NPDC000708. The sequence continues at coordinate 10,404 of NZ_JBEPCJ010000084.1, read as the reverse complement.
ACCCGCGCCTACGTCACCAACGAGTACAGCGACACCGTGTCGGTGATCGACACCGGCCTGATCGGTACCGGCGACGCCCCGGTGATCGCCGCCATCAGCGTCGGCTCCTACCCGCACGGGTTGGCCACGGACCCGCTCGGCGACCCCCGCCTCTACGTCGTCAACCAGAACAGCGACACCCTGTCGGTGATCGACACCGACACCGACACGGTGATCGCCAACGTCGGAGTCGGCGCCTACCCGCAGAACGTGGCGGTGTGGTGGGACGGCAGCCGCGCCTACGTCACCAACACCGACGACGACACCGTGTCGGTGGTCCACACCGGCATGCTCACAGTGATCGCCACCATCAACGTCGGATCCAGTCCCTGGGGAATAACGATGAACCCGGACGGCAGCGCCGGCCTCGCCTACGTCACCAACCGCAACGACGGCACCATGTCGGTGATCGACGTCTTCACCGACACCGTCATCGACACCGTCGCCGTCGGCGACAACCCGGTCGGGGTCGCCGCACTGTCCGCCCCCGGGCCCGCGCGGACCGCAAGCCATAACACCTGATGGATTCTCGCTGGATCACCTGCGCGCCCATCGACACCCACCTCCCCGGCGCGCCCGTGTCCGGTCCGGTCTCAATCGACGACCGGCTATGCAGCCCGGCCCACCCCCGCCCCCAGGCCAGGTTGTAACCGGCGACGATCCAGTTCAACGGGGTTCCGGAGGCGTCGAGGTCACGACCGATGGTCGGCAGTGCCGCTGCCGTCCCCGAGATGGACATCGCCACCAGGACGACGCCAGCCAGACCATCGGAAGCGTCCACCGAGACGGCGATCCGCCGCGAACGCACCTCCGGAGGGTTCCATGGTCGTGTCTTCCGTGCTGCTCGCCATGACTGATCGCTCCCCCTTGACTGTGAGACCGGACGGCGACCAGCCCACCAGTTCAACCGCGGTTGAGGTCCAAAACGGCGGACCCCGCCATCCGAGCACTCACCGTAATCACCAGGTCCACTCCCGCAGCCGGTCGAGAGCTCCCGGAGACGCCGTCCGGGACGCGCGGGAATAGGCCGCCGTCTTTTACCTGCTTCAGCTCACGTGGCGAACATCGTGGACATCTCACGGGCAAACGACGCCAGCACCTCCTCCCCGGAACCGGCTTGGGAGATGTCGGGCATGGACCATGTCCAGCTGCCGGCGGGCGCGGTGCTCACCGAACCGCCGGTCCCGCTGTGGGCGCTGGTGCTGGCGGGCGAGTTCACGCTTGAGGCGGCGTTCGAGGCGCAGTCGCTCGCCGAGGGGGACGCCGTCCTCATCGACGCCCGCACCGCTCACCGGCTCACCGCGTCGGAACGGCACGAGGAGTCCACCCTGGTTGTAGCGGACCTGCGCATGACCGTCCCGGTTCGTCGGCTGCCCAGCCCGCTGGTGGTCCGCGGCTTCGGCACCCGGCATGGCGGCGTCATGGCGCTCGTCACGCGGTGCCCGCTCGAGCGTGCGTCCCGACCGACCTTGTTCGCCGCCAGCTACGGCAACCTGATCGGCGCGGCGATGACCGCCTCTTGGCAGGAGGACCAGGGCGGCGACGCCGGACCTCCGGACGAGGCCGTCACCGCGGTGGTGGCCGCCGTGACCGCCCGCCCAGCCGAGCCGTGGACCGTCGAGGGGATGGCCCGCCTGGTCCACCTGTCGCGTTCCGCCCTGGGCGAGCGGTTCCGCCGCGCACTCGGCCGCGGACCCGCGGAGGTGCTCCGGGAGATCCGGATGCGGGAGGCGCGCCGGCTGCTCACCGACCCCTCGCGTCCGGTGGAGTACATCGCGTCCGCCGTCGGGTACGGCTCCACCGCCGCCTTCAGCCGGGCGTTCTCGTCCCACCACGGCGTCGCGCCGCAGGCCTGGCGGGAGCCGTCACCCGCGCGGGACGCGCAGCGCGGCGAAAAGCAGCCCGGCCGCCGCGGCGAACCCCGTGCCGAGCAGGAAGGCCGCCTGCACGCCGCGGGCGTCCAGGAGCGCGCCTCCTGACGCCGACCCCAGCGTGATCGCCACCTGGAACGCGGTGACCTGCAATGACAGGGCCGACTCGGCGCGTTCGGGCTCGACGCGGGTCACCCATAGCTGGGTGGCGACCGGGACCATGTTGAAGGCCAGGCCCCACACGACGACCCCCGCGGCCAGCAGCGGCAGGGATGGCGCGGTCGCGGTGACCAGCAGGCCGCCGGCCAGCAGCAGCGGGGCCGCAGCGACCACAGCGCGCAGCCGTCCCGCGAACCGCCCGGCGGCGAGGTTGCCCGCCATCCCGCCCACGCCCCAGGCCAGCAGCAGCCATACCGTGGCGCCCGCGTCGACGTCCTTGATCGCGACCCGGATGAAGGGGTAGGCGGCGAAGTTGCCGAACGCGACCAGGACCACGCCCAGCACCCCGGCCATCAGCCACCGGTTGGCGAGCGCCGCCCGCAGCATCGCCATTCCGGCAGCCGGGTGCGGGGGTACCGGTGGCAATGTCACGGCCACGGCCAGGGCAGCGGCGATGCCGAGGGCCGCCGCGACGCCGAACACCAACCGCCAGCCGACCGCGTCACCGAGTAGGGACGCCAACGGGACGCCGCCGATCGTCGCGAGGGTGACGCCCAGCGCGATGGACGTTGAGACCACGCTGTCGCGTCCCGGCACGGCGCGGGTTCCGGCGCCGAACGCGAACGACCAGTACCCGGCGATGGCGACGCCGAGGACGAGTCGGCCGAGGAGCAGGACGGCGAAATCGGGGGCGAGCGCCACCGCCAGGTTCGAGACGGCCGCCGCAACCAGCAGGCCAGTCAGGACTGTGCGCCGGTCGGTCCGCGGCAGCAGCACCGCGATGCTGGGGGCGGTGACCGCGCCCGCGACCGCAGTCGCGGCGACCGCCAGACCGGCGGTGCCCTCGCTGAGCCCGAGATCGGCGGCCATCGCGGGCAGCACGCTTGCCGGCAGGAACTCGCTGGCGACGAGCACCGCGATCCCGGCAGCGAGCGCGACGATCGGTGACCAGTTCGTCGAGCCGCCGGACCATGCCGGGCATTCCGGCGGCGGAGTGTCTGCGGACGGCGGCGAGGACTGAGGCGTTGACATGCCTTCCAGCCTCGCCTCCTCCGTGCCGCCGCAGTTGATCGCGTGACGCCAAAAGTTGATCACCTGACCGGTCTGCGCCGTACGCGATCGACGATGCGGGATCGTCGTCAGGAGTCGGTGCAGTCCGGAGCGCGGCGCTCCAGGAACGAGTGATCTGGCGGCATCCGCGGATGGCGAGGGGCAGTCCGCCGTTGTCGGCGGTCGAGTCGCCGGACGGGCCGCCGCGAGAGGCGATCCGGAAAGGGAACCGTTCCGGGGCGACCGGCCGAGTACCGGGTGACAGCCACTCGTTCGACCGGCACGGCGACGAGATCCACCGGTACGTCGCCCGCCGCCTCGGCCCTGGCACGGCCGAGGACGTCGTGGCGGAGATGTTCCTGACCGCCTTCTGCAAACGCGGACAGTACGACTTCGCACGTCCGCCGGCCGTGACCGGGCTACGGTCTCGTTGAGGAACCCGGTCGTGGTCAGCTCCTTGATACCGCGCGGCCAACCTAACATCGGCCACCGACGGTCACAGGCCATTCCTCTGGACCGAGTGCGGAGGCGTGCCGCACGGTCGAAGGCACCGCCCGGCCATGCCCGACGAGGTGGCCTAACTCTCCATCGGCTCAGGTGGCGTGACGCCAGGGAACTCCGGGGAGCTCTTCCTTTCGGCCGTCCGTGCGCCTCAGCCGCACTTGGAGTTCCTCGGTGGCGTAGCCGATGTCGAAGAGCTGGAGCCCCGCCTCCGCGAAGATCTTCGAGAGCCGCGACGCTCCTTCTTCCGCGACGGTGAAGACCAGTTGGAAGTCCACCGAGTCGCCCAATATGACCGAAGTCAGGTGGCCCTGGGTCAGCTGTGCGACCTCGGCCACTATGCCTGCGACGGGGAGTGCGCCCTCCTCGACGACGAAGCCGACGCCGCTGGCGGCCGCCAGTGACTGGACGCCGGCCTTCAGGCCGTCGGAGGTGTCCTGGCAACTCGTCACCACACCGCTCGTGCTCAGGCAACGCCCTTGCCGTACGAGTGCCTGGGGGTGCCGCCATGCGGATATCAGCGCTTCCTCCTTGGTCGGCGGGAGCTTCACCGAGCCAGAGCCGAGAGCACCGAAATAGCGTTGGGCGGATGCCGCCACCCCCGTCGGCCCGGTGACACAGAGGGTCTCCCGCCCGCGCACCGGTCCGCAGCAACGATCCGCCTCGCTCGACGATGCCGACGGCGGACGCGGACAGGATGATCCTCTCGGCGCTGCCGATATCGCCTCCGACGTTCGGCGTGCCCACCTGCTGGCAGGCGTCGCGAATCCCCTCCATGAGGACCGTGAAGTCGTCGTCCGGCAGTGACCGCGGATAACGAACGACCGTGAGAAGCGCGATCGGAAGCGCACCCATGGCGGCGATATCGCTGAGATTGGCCATCGCCAGGTAGTAGCCGATGTCGTAATTCGACAGGTAGCCGAGCTCGTATAGCTGAAATTTCGGCCCGCGGACGTAATCCGATCCCATGACGATGTCCATGGGCCCGTCGATTCCGAAGACCGCGCAGTCGTCCTGGGCGTTGGCGCCCGCGACGAGTTCGGCTCGGACTCCGTCGCGAAGCTGCTGAGACCATCCTGACTGTCCGCCGAACATGGGCGCGATGATGTCGGCCAGCCGCGTCGGCTCGTCGGAGGCGATGCCGGCGCTCTGCATGGAACCATGGCGCCCGGCGATCGGACTCGCGCTCAACATGCGTGTCGCTACACGTGGTGGCCAGGAGTGGACGATTCGGGCGAAGAACCGGCTCATTGCGACGATCGATGGGGTAGGGGTTCGGGTCAAGGCACATGTCGTCCCCCTGCCCGGAGGTGACTCCCGGATGCGTGCTCACGAGATCTCCTACTTCAAGCTCATCGAAGGTGACAAGCAGTTCCAGGTACCGCTTTACCAGCGGACCTATAGCTGGCGGCAGCCCGAGTGGACGCAGCTGTGGGACGACATCCTCGAGCAAGCGGAACTGCTGGCCACCGAGCAGCGCACACCGCATTTCATCGGGTCGGTGGTACTGGCGCCGGGGAAGATGTCCGCCGGCGACACCCAGCGGTGGCTCGTTGTGGACGGGCAGCAACGCCTCACCACGTTGATGGTGGCGTGCTGTGCCCTGCGCGACCGCTTCCGCGAGATGAGCCCGCGCGACGGCGACCGCATTCACAAGCAGTATCTGACCAACGAGTTCCGGGAAGGCCAGGACTTCTACCGGCTGCTGCCGACCCAGGCCGACCGCGCGGCGTTCATCGCCTGCGTCGACCAGGATCCCACGGCCGGCGGCAGGGACGGCGTCGGGGCCGCGTACCGGTTCTTCCGGGACGCGCTGATCGACTACGACAGCGAGGACGACATCGCCGCGTTGAAGCGGCTGGAGGTCGTCCTACGTTCTGGCCTGTCCATCGTGGAGATCACCGCGGAACAGGGCGACAACGTCTACCGGATATTCGAATCGCTCAACAACACCGGCGTGCGCCTCGGCCAGACCGATCTACTGCGCAACTATGTCTTCATGCTGCTGCCCCATAACGGGGAAAGGGTCTACACCAAGATCTGGCTGCCGATGCAGACCGAGCTCGGCGCCGACAACCTGGAACTGCTCGCCTGGCTGGATCTGGTGATCCGAGGCGACGACCGAGTCAAGCAGAGCGAGGTCTACCGGGCCCAGCAACGCCGTCTGGACGAGATCCATCAAGTCGGCGGGGAAGAGGCCCTGGAAGCGGAGGTCGCCGAACTGCGGCGCCGCGGGCGGCTACTGATGCGAATCGTCCAACCCGGCGGCCGGGAACAGGACCCCGAACTGCGGGCCGTACTGGAACGTCTTCAGGAATGGGGTGGCCAGATCAGCTACCCGCTGGCGCTGCACCTGCTCGACCTGCTGGACCGAGGCGAGGCCACCGTCGCCGAAGCCACCCGCGCCCTGACCTACCTGGAGAGCTTTCTGGTCCGGCGGATGATCTGCCACATCACTACCAGCAACCTCAACCGCATCGTCAACGGCGCACCCCGAGAAATGGAGGCCGACCGGCCGGTGGACGAGGCGGTGCACCGCTACCTGTCCGGGCCGCGCCGTAACTGGCCGTCCGACCAGCAGTTGCTCAAGGCGATCTTGGACGCGCCGTTCTACTGGCGGGGCCGCGCCAACCAGCGGCGCTTCGTCCTCAAGCGGCTGGAGCAGAGCTACGAGGCACCCGAGCCGGTCGACTTCACGGCGGCCAAGCTCACCATCGAACACATCATGCCGCAGACCGCGACCCCCGAATGGCTGGCGCTGCTGGCCGAGGACGTCACCGACGAGGGCGGCCCCGCCGAGCTGCACTCGGCGCTGCTGCACACCCTCGGAAACCTCACCCTCACCGCGCACAACTCGGCACTGTCCAACCATCCGTTCACCCGCAAACAGGAGATCCTGGACGCCAGCGCGCTGCGGATGAACCGGGAAATCGCCGACACACCCGGCTGGGGCAAGGCCCAGATCCAGGCACGTGGGCGTGCGCTGGCCGAACGCGCCATAGCGCTGTGGCCCGCACCGTTGCCTGGCGGCGCCGACCTGGAAGACGAACGCCGCACCTGGGTAGTGCTGCGCCGCCTTCTCGCCGAGATTCCCGCCGGATCATGGACGACCTTCGGCGACCTGGCCACAGTCCTGGGCGTCCCAGCGCCTCGCGTCGGCAGCTACCTCAACAACCATCCCGGCATGGACAACGCCCACCGGGTCCTGACTTCCGAAGGAACCGTTTCCCCAGCGTTCCGCTGGCCGGACGACCGCACGGAGACGGCACGTGACGTCCTCGCCCGCGAGGGCGTCCCGTTCAGCCACGGCGGCGTCGCCGACTTCGCACGACGCCTCGGCCCGGCGGATCTCGCGGCGTCCATCGGCATGGACACCACCGACGAGGAGCAGGCGGACCGCTTCCGGAATCAGCTGACCGATCAAGGCCTGGAGATCGCCAGTTCGGTCGGCCGAATACTCGACCATTGGCGAGCACGCGGCGGAAGCCTGTTCTACGGCTCCTCCGCGGAAGTCAGCTGCCGCCTGCAGTTTCCCCTGCCGAACGGCGGGAAGGGCGTGATCTGGCCGCTGCTGATCTACCCCCAATCGGGCGTCATCGAGATGGCCTTCAAGCCGCTGTCCACCAGACCGCCGTTCGATGCGCTTGAACTGCGCGCCCAACTCCGGGACAGGCTGCAGCGCATCGAGGGCGTCAGCGTGCCTGACGCCAACCTGACCTCTTACCCAAGCCTCCCCTTCCACTTGCTGACCGAGACCGGCACGGAACGCCTGCTCCAGGCACTCGACTGGTTCCTCGACACCCTCCAGCCCTTGCGAAACGACCCGAAACCCCCGATCACCGACCCCGAAGAGGGACTGCTGGCGGAATTCCAAGCCGCCATGCTCAGCGTCTACACCAGAGCGAAGACCGAAGCCGGCTACAACGCGAACCAGTTTCTACGGATGCTCACCGACCACGGCGGCCTGGCGACCGCCAAGCGCCTGCTCGCGAATCCTCGCGTTTCCGACGGCTTCGTCGCCCTCTACGAGCGCAAACGACTGGACCTCACCGTGGAGGCTCAGGTCCTCGATCCCAAGTTCGCCCCGCTCTTCACTGACGAGGAACTGCGAAAGGCTCGCGACTGGCTAACACAGTTCGGTTATCCGGCGTGACCGTTCGACTGCCCATTCTACCTATTGACTTACCGACCAAAAGCTCGAACTTAGGGACTTGCCAGTATGGGCCGCTATCGACGTGATGTCGAGGTCGCTCCGCTCCCGCGCGACCTGCTGGACCAGGTAGTGCGTGCGCTGCTGGACGCGATGGAGGAGGCGCCGATCACCGAGGACGGCTTCGAGTTCGGGGACGAGATCATCAGCGACGTCCGGCTTGTAGAAGGCCGACATCTCGCCTCCGGAGCCCGCTATCGCGGAGAGGAAGACGAGCTGACCGTCGATGTGCACCTCCCGGTCTGGAACCGGTCCGGCGCGTCGCGGATCGAAGCCAAGGGCGTCTCCGGTGGTCATACCGTCAATCTGCGCCTGGACCTGGTCATGTCCGGCCAGCGGCTTCATTCCATCCGCATGACCGGTGATTATCAGGGACCGAAGCCGTTTCGCTGGTTGCGGCGCGCGCGGTGGAAAGGGGAACTGCCGGCCGAGGAGTGGTGGTCCGCACCCGCTTCGAAAACGTCCCCTTTCTCGCTGCGGCTCGTACATCCGTTCGCCTTTGCCGAACTGCGGCTCGAGCGGCGCAAGGACAAGCGCGGACGCTGGTCCGTCCGGACCACGACGCGGCTCGGTGGACGCTCACTTCTCCGTCCTGTAGCGGCGGTGTGGCTCGCCTGCAACCGGGCCCGCGTCCTGCGCAAACTGGACGAGGGCCTCGCCAACGCCGTGTCCGCCTGGAACGCCGAGGTGCCCGGTATGGCGAAGCGCGGCATGCATGAGCGTCTCGACTTCGAGCATCGGGTCCACCTCCGGGCCGTGTCCCGCGAGTGGGCCGAAACCTATGTGGCCGAGCTTCACCAGGGCGTCGAGAGGCTGGCCTTCGACGGGCGTCGGCTCTTCACGAGCCCGGAGAGTACGTACGAAGTGCGGCTTCTCAAGGGCAAGCACATCAGGCCGGGCACCAGATACCGCATCGCCTTCGCCTCGAAGGCTTCCGCCTCGAAGAGCAAGCCCGCGCCTTTCGATGTGAAGGTCTCGGCATGGGAGTTCGATGGGCCGAACCGCATCGAGTTCGCTGGTCCGGACGGAGCGCAGGCAGGGTGGGTCGAGATCGACAGCGCCCGCAGACCCACCGTCGTCCGTGCCGGATTCACCGGTACGGTCACCGGCGACATGCCCCTCACGGCGGCCGCGGAAGCGGACCTCCAGCGCTGGTGGAGGACGGGTTCGCTGTTCACCGGCAGCGCCGAGAACCCGGTGGGCCAGGCCTCCCTGGCCGTCGAGCGCATTGCGGACGAGGACGGCGAATGGACGGTGGCGATCAGCGCCGCCGTCGAAGGCCGCGCCTGGGCGCGTCATCTGATCGCGGTCGCAGGCGTGCTTTCCGGACCGGCTTTGAGGCAGTCGTTCCGCGAGACCGCGGAGGCCTTCGCCGAGAGATGGAACGGCGTCGCTTCTGGAGCCGGCCCCGCGGAACAGGCCGCCGATTCCACACTCATGGCCCTTCTCGAGCGCTGAAGCCTCGATCTAAGAGCCCGTTAGCGGACGGTTCGGGTGGGGTCGCGCGGCGGGTCTGGAGACCGAAGAGGACTTCTGGCAATCGAGGGAGTGTCTAGATCACCCGTCCACCAGAAACCCTTGGACGCCTGTCTACCCGGTTCCGGTCCCTGACGCCAGTTGCGTCGTGCCGGGCTGCCGCTGCCGTGACCGCCCACGGTCCTATCCATCGGACCTGACCGATGAGCAGTGGAGTGTGCTGCGGCCGGAGGCCGAGGCAAGCCATGGTGCTGTGGGCCACCGTCCACCACATGACCCGCCGCCTCACGCGGGACCTGGCCGGACCACCAGCCCACGGCCACTGGAGCGACCACCGCCGCTGCCGGCGCTGACCAGCCTCGACCGGCATGGCAAGATCCTGGAACTCCTGGCCGCCCAGTCTGGCGCGCTGGAACGCACCGAACTGGCAGCCATCATCGACATCTGAACCAGCGCTCGGCCACCGGCGGCCGGTGGACCTTCGAGCCCACCATGCGAGCGAGCCGTACGCGGAGATGAGTCTTCAAGGCCGCCGAGGCATCCGCCGCGGTGGTCCCCCGCCGCCTCGGCCCCCCATCGGCCCCCCAAAGCAAAACCAGCGGCCCGCTCGACGCTCGTCACATCGAGAGAACCGCTGGTAGTGGCGGAGGATCGGGGATTTGAACCCCGGATGGGCGGTAAACCCAAACCGCATTAGCAGTACCATTCCGGGCGTGCTATGTGATGATTCGCCATCCCGACGAATCCACGTTCCCGCAGGTCAGCTTCCGCACGATGCACCCTCATCCACCAAGATCCATTGCAGTTCGTGCGCACCTCGTGCTCACCGCCAACGTGGTTTGAGGCCGCGAAACACCATTCCCTCACTTACGCATAGTGACTACCGTGGCGGCAACCTCGATCGCGCCGCGGACGCCTACGACCGCGCAGCCCGAGTACCCCGGTCACACCTGGAGAAGCGCGGGCCGTCGCAAGCCCGCGCTGACGGCAATCGCGCCCTCAAGTGAGGTCTTTCCAACCTCAATTGGCGTGATGGTGCAGGGCGAGGATCGCCTGGACGATGGCGGTCAGGCGGCTTGGTGAGCAGCGGGCCTTGCG
>NZ_JBEPCJ010000083.1:0-49036 GCF_040299565.1 Spirillospora sp. NPDC000708 | reverse complement strand
GACGAAGTCCATCGCGAAGCGACGCCGAAGGCGCCCTTGACTTTGGAGGGGCGGCCCCGTACGCAAGCGCCACCCCACCACCCGAACACCCCTCTCGCCGATTCTCCCGAACACCCATCTCCGAACACCCATCTCCGAACACCCATCTCCGAACACCCATCTCCGAACACCCATCTCCGAACACCCATCTCCGAACACCCATCTCCGAACACCCGGCCGCCTCGCCCGGCCGCCTCGCCCGGCCGCCTCGCCCGGCCGCCTCGCCCGGCCGCCTCGCCCGGCCGCCTCGCCCGGCCGCCTCGCCCGGCCGCCTCACTCCGCCCTCATCGCTCCATCGCTCCATCGCTCCATCGCTCCATCGCTCCATCGCTCCATCGTCAAGAACACCCATCACAAAGGCCGAGCACCACGTCCGAGAACCAACCCAGGTGCCTCTCGAGAAGCCGTTGGCACGTTGACCCCCGCACCCCGCACCCGAACACCGCGAGGAGAACAAGCTCAAGGCCGAACGACGTCCGACACTGACTGCGAAGATGCAGGATGCCGATTTTTAGGAGTCAGGACGGGACGCGTCTCGCCTACAGCGTGATGGCCAGAGAAGCCGACCGCCCAGGCGACGCAGGCGGAGAACCGCTGCTGTGCATTCCGGGTGGGCCGATGCGGGCCTCCGCCTATCTCGGGGATCTCGGCGGGCTGGCCGGACGCCGCAGGCTCGTCATGTTGGATCTGCGCGGCACCGGCGGTTCGGACAGGCCAGCGGACACGACGACGTACCGGTGTGATCGGCAGGTCGACGATGTGGAGGCCCTGCGGCGGCATCTGGGGCTGGAGCGGGTTGACCTGCTCGCGCATTCGGCGGGTGGCGACCTCGCGATTCTGTATGCGGTGGCACATCCGCAGCGGGTGCGCTCGTTGGTCCTGGTCGCGGGGCGGGCGCGCGCCTTGGGGGTCGACTTCACGGTGGAGCATCGCCGGGAGGCGGCGGCGTTGCGGAAGGCCGAGCCCTGGTTCGCGGCGGGGCGTGACGCGTTCGAGGCGGTCTGGGCGGGGAGTGCGTCGGAGGCCGACTGGGAGGCGGTGGTGCCGTTCTTCTATGGGCGTTGGGACGCGGCGGCGCGCGCGCATGCGGCGCGGGAGGTCGCGGAGACGAACGAGGAGGCGGCGGAGCTGTACGCGTCTCCGGAGGCGTTCGCGCCGGAGGCGGCGCGGGAGGTCGTCGCGGGGCTGGAGGCGCGGGTCCTGGTCCTGGCCGGTGAGCTGGACGGCGGGCCGTCGCCTCGGGTCGCGGAAGAGATCGCGGGGATGTTCCCGCGGGGGACGGCGGTCGTGCAGCCGGGGGCCGGGCATTTTCCCTGGCTCGACGACCCCCGGTGGTTCGCCGAGGCCGTGGCGGGGTTCCTGGAGCGGCGGGCCGGCGGGGATTGACCTGGAGTGGGCTCCAGGTGGGATCCTGGAGTGCGTGAGCTCCTATTCTCCGGCCGAGACCGCCGAGAAAAGCGGTTTCAGCATCGACACGTTGCGTTACTACGAGAAGATCGGGCTGCTCGAGGGGATCGCGCGGAACGCCTCGGGGCGGCGCGTGTTCAGCGACAGCGACCTGCAGTGGCTCGGGATGCTGCGGTGCCTGCGCGAGACGGGGATGCCGATCGCGGAGATGCTCCGGTACTCCGAGCTCGCGCGGGGCGGCGCGGAGACCGTGCGGGAGCGGCTGGAGCTGCTGCAGGCGCACGACCGCCGCGTGGAGGAGCAGATCGCCCGGCTGCGGGAGCAGCAGGAGCACGTCAAGTTCAAGATCGGCTTCTATCGGGGCGCGGTCTGCGAGGGCTCCCCGGCCTGAGCCAGCAGGCGGGCGGCGCGCGTCCAGGTCCCGGCGGGGTCGAAGCCGTCCGCGGTCCAGGTGTGGGCGCGGACGGTCCCGCGGTCCCGGAAGCGGCGCATGATGGCGACGTGCGGGGGCCAGGCGACGAAGCGGTGCAGGTCCTCGGCGGACTCCCAGACGGAGACGGAGCCGCTGCGCAGTTCCAGCGGCTTCGTCCACAGCCAGAGGCCGACGGCGCCCTGGAGGTCGGGCCAGGCCCGGCGCAGGGTCAGGCCGGCCCGGTAGACCTTCGGGAGGTCGGAGGCGTGGGCGCAGGTGAAGTCGGTGACGCTCACCAGCACCGGTCCGTGGCCGCCTGCGAGGCCCGGCCGCCAGCTCTTCATCGGGTCCACGAGGGGGAGCGGCCGAGGAGGGCGAGGAGGCGGTCCCGGGGGGACGCGCCGTCCGCGGACGGGACGACGGGCGCGAAGGACGTCCCCGGGCCCCGGTCGTCGGCGCCGGCCGGGACGATCGCGGCGACCTGGAGGGACGCGGTGACCAGGTCGTCGCCGGGTTCCCAGGGCGCGCCGATCGTCGCGGCGACGTCCCAGGCGTGGACGACGAGGTCGACGAAGTGGAAGCTGATCGCGAGCGAGGCGGGGAAGGGGCCGCCGTCGCGGATCTCGGGGAGGACGAGCCCGGCGTCGAGGGCCGTCCCGGCGAACGCCTCGGTGACGAGGTCGAGGGAGGCCGCGGCGGCGGCGTAGGGGTCGTCGCCGAGGTCGCCGCCGTGCCAGTTGGACAGGCGAGCGCCGTCGCCGCGCACGGCGGCCGCGAAGCCCTGGTCCTGGCTGACCTGGTGGCGGAGCAGGCCGTGCAGGGTCCAGTCGGGGCACGGCGTCGGCAGGGCGAGCGCGTCGGGTTTCACCTGGGCGACGGCCGCGAGGTAGAGGTCGGCGGCCTGGCGGTCCAGGGGCCGGAAGTCGGTGGTGAGGAGTTCGGTCAGCGGGTCCATACGGCCACCGTAGGAACGGCGAGTGGCTCAGGTACAGGGCCAAAAACGCGGAAAACGGCTGAGCCGGTCTAGGGTCGGACGCGTGGACCTGCACGTGAGCCTCGTCGGGCGGAAGGATCTGGCGGGCCAGATCTACCGGCAGCTGCGGGCCGCGATCCTGGACGGGCGGCTGCGCGCGGGGGAGGCGGCGCCGCCGACGCGGGAGCTGGCGCGCCGGCTGGCGATCTCGCGGAACACGGTGGCGGTCGCCTACGACCGGCTCGCGGCGGAGGGGTTCCTGGAGAGCCGGGTGGGGGCGGGGACGTTCGTCCGGGACGCCGGTTTCCAGGAGCGGGAGCGTCCGGTGGCGTCGCCGCTGCGGCCCCGCCGGGTCTGGGACGAGGTGGGCGTGTGGCCGCACCGGATGCCCGGCATCACCTGGGACTTCCGGGCCGGGCTGCCGGACGTGCGGCTGTTCCCGTACGAGTCGTGGCGGCGGATCATGGCGGGGCGGCTGCGGCCGTCCGCGCTCGGCGATCCGGCGGCGGCCGGGGACCCGGCGGGGCTGGCGGAGCTGCGGGAGGCGATCGCCCGGCACGCCGGGGTGTCGCGGTCGGTGCGGGCGTCGGCGGCGGACGTGGTGGTGACGTCGGGGATCCAGCAGGCGCTGGACCTGGTGGTCCGGGTGCTGCTGGAGCCGGGGGACGTGGTGGCGGTCGAGGACCCCGGGTATCCGCCGGTGCGGATGCTGCTGCACGCGGCGGGGATGCGGGTGCGGGGCGTCCCGGTGGACGCGGAGGGCCTGCGGGTGGACGCGCTGCCGGACGACGCGCGGGCCGTCTACGTGACGCCGTCGCACCAGTTCCCGCTGGGGATGCCGATGTCGCTGCCGCGCCGCCGCGCGCTGCTGGAGTGGGCGCGGCGCCGGGACGTGGTGATCGTCGAGGACGACTACGACACCGAGTACCGGTACGGCGGGCGGCCGATCGAGCCGCTGCAGAGCCTGGACGACGGGGGCCGCGTGCTCTACATGGGCACCTTCTCCAAGATCATGCGTCCGGTGCTGCGGATCGGGTTCCTCGTCGCGCCGCCGTCGCTGCACCGCGCGTTCCGGATGGCGCGGTACGTGTCGTCGTGGCACGCGGAGCTGCCGACGCAGGCGGCGCTCGCCCGGTTCATCGACGAGGGCCTGCTGGCGCGGCACATCCGCAGGTCGCGGCGGGAGTACCAGGCCCGGCACGAGCGGGTCGCGGAGCTGCTCGGGACGCTGTTCGCGGGACGGCTGGAGGTGGTGCCGTCGGCGGCGGGCCTGCATCTGAGCGCGACGCTGCCGGACGGGGCGGACGACGCCGCCGTCGTCCGCGAGGCGCTGGCGGAGGGCGTCGGGCTGTTCGCGCTGTCGGAGTTCGCCGTCGACGGGCCGGCGGTGCCGGGGCTGGTGTTCGGCTACGGCGCCGTCACGCTGCCGGAGATCGGCGAGGGCTTGCGCCGGCTGCGGCGCGTCCTCGGCTAGCTGGAGCGCGCGCGCCGCGGCCGCTGTGACCCGCTTCACCCAATAGTCCACTAAATCCGTATGGAAAACCGATTTAGAGGCTGTTAGCCTCCTCTCTCACCAGCGGAGATTTTGTCCGGAGTCTCGACAGAACGGGGAGCGGCATGGCGTCCGGTGCGGAGCCCGGGGTCCTCGGACTGGTCCGGCGCGGGCACGAGGAGCGGATCCTCGCGCTGCTGCGCGCCCGCGGCCCGCTGAGCCGGGCCGAGATCGCCCGGCTGTCGGGGCTGTCCCGGTCGACGCTGTCGGACATCGTCGGCGCGCTCCAGGAGCGCGGCGCCGTGGTCACCACCACGGCGGCGGCCACCGGGCGGCGCGCCCCGGGGCGTCCGGCCGAGCTCATCACGCTGAACCCCGCCGCCGGCCGGACGCTCGGGATGGACTTCGGGCACCGCCGCGTGCACGTGGCCGTCGCGGACGCCGCGCAGCAGGTGGCCGCCACCGGGACGCGCTCGTACGCCCGGTCGACTCCGTGGGCGCGGCGGGTCCGGATCGCCTGCGCCCTGATCGAGTCGTTCCGGGTCGACCTCGGGCCCCTGACGGGCGTCGGCGTCGGCGTGACCGGGCCCGTGCCGCGGGGCCGCGACGGGCGTCCGGGCGGCGCGGCGCGGGAGGTCGCGGAGGCGGTCGGCGAGCACTTCGGGGTGCCGGTCGCCGCCGACAACAACACCCGGCTGGCGGCGCTGGCGGAGGCCGTGCGGGGTGCCGGGGCGGGCTCGTCCGACCTGGTCTACGTGCGGCTCTCGGACGGCGTCGGCGGCGGCATCGTGGCGGACGGGCGGCTGCTGCGCGGCGCCGATGGCACGGCCGGGGAGGTGGGGCACGTGCCGGTGGACGCTGCGGGACCGCCGTGCGGGTGCGGCGGCCGCGGCTGCCTGGAGACCTACGCGTCGATCCCCGCCGTCCTGGACGCGAGCGGCAGCGACGACCTGCCCGGCGCGCTCGCCGCGCTGGAGGCGGGGGACGCCGCGGCGCGGGCGGCGTTCGAGCGGGCCGGGCGGGCGCTCGGCCTCGTCCTCGCCGGGGTCTGCAACACCGTGGCCCCCGAGCGGGTCGTGGTGGGCGGCGAGCTGGCGGCCGCCGGCGAAGCGCTGCTCGGCCCGGCGGAGGAGGCGCTGCGGCGGCACGCGCTCCCGATGGTCCGCGGCGACCTGCGGCTGAGCCCGGCGGCACTCGGCCCCGGGGCGGGCGCGCTCGGCGCGATCGCCCTGGTGGCCCATGACTCCCCGCTCCTGGCGGGCTATCCGTTTCTGATGGCAGGAGGGACCCCCGTATGAGTTTCGACCCCGAGGCGGGCGTCACGGTGTTCGAGCCCGAGCGGGCCGAGCCCGGTTACTGGGTGGGCTGTCCCGGCGTCCTGCGCGACGAGGGCCGCCACCTGCTGACGTACCGGCGCCGGCGGCCGCGCGGCGCCGCCGGCACGGAGCGCGGCTGGCGCTGCGCGATCGCGGTGAGCGACGACGGGCTGGCGTTCGAGGACGTCTGGGCCGTGGAGAAGGGCGAGCTGGGCACGCCCTCGATGGAGCGCTTCAGCCTGTACCGGCGGCTGGACGGCGTGTACCAGCTGTACCTGAGCTACGTGGACCCGGCCGACGGCCGGTGGCGGATCGACGTGGCCGAGGCGGCGGCGCCCGACGGGTTCGACGTGGCGGCGCGGCGCCCGGTGTTCACCGCGGCGGCCACCGGCACGGAGGGCGTCAAGGACCCGCGGGTCGTGCGCACCGCGGACGGGCGCCTGGTGATGCTGGTCAGCGCCGCGCGGGCCGCGCTCTCGGACGAGGACCGCGAGCGCGCCCACGCCACCGCCGACATTCACAACACGGGCCTGTCGGACTCGGTGTCGGCGCTCGCCGAGAGCGCCGACGACGGGACGACGTGGAAGTGGCGCGGGACCGTCTTCGCGCCGGGAACCGGCTGGGACCGCTGGGCCGCCCGCCTCAACAGCATCGTGGAGACCGGCGGCGGATACCTCGGCTTCTACGACGGCGAGGCCGACCACACCCGCAACTACGAGGAGAAGACCGGGCTCGCCTGGTCGTCCGACCTGCTCGGCTGGAAGCGGCTGACGCCGGACGGGCCGGCGGTCGCGTCCGCGTCCGGGACGGGATCGGTGCGGTACGTGGACGCGGTCCCGCAGGACGGCGGGCGCGTGCGCCTCTACTACGAGATGACCCGGGCGGACGGCGCCCACGAGCTGCGCACCCTGGAGCTCTCGTCCGAGGAGGTGGGGCGTTGGGCACCGTGACCGCACCGGCACCGCAGCCGGTGCGCGAGGCCCGGCGCCGGAGGGTGCCGTCCCGCGCGCGCGGACTCGGCCTCAACCTCATCGCGCTGCTGCTCGGCATCGGGCTCTGGGCGCTCCTCGCGGGCCTCGGCGTCCAGGGGCTGCCCGGCCCGGTCCGGGTGGCGCACCGCGCGGCCGAACTGCTCGGCGACGGGACGCTGGAGGGCGACGCGCTGGCCAGCCTGCGCCGGGTGCTCCTCGGGTTCGCGCTGGGGACGGCCCTGGCGGTCCCGGCCGGCTTCCTGATGGGCTGGTACGGCGTCGCGCGCGGGCTGCTGGAGCCGTGGGTGCAGTTCTTCCGGACGATCCCGCCGCTGGCGATCATCCCGCTGGCCATCGTCGTGCTCGGCATCGGCGAGACGCCGAAGATCCTGGTGATCGCGCTGGGCGCGTTCCTGTCGTGCGTGATCTCTACTTTTCAGGGCGTGATCGGGGTGGACCCAACGCTGGTCAACGCGGCACGGGTGCTCGGCGCCGGGGACCGGGTCATCTTCACCCGCGTCGTCGTCCCGGCCTCGACGCCGTTCATCGTCGTCGGGATGCGGATCGGGCTCGGCTCGGCGTGGGCCACCCTGGTGGCGGCCGAGCTGATCGCCGCGCAGCAGGGGCTCGGCTTCCGGATGCAGCAGGCCCAGGTCTACTACGACCTCCCCACGATCTTCGTCGGGCTGATCACGATCGGCGTGCTCGGCCTGCTCATGGACCAGCTGCTGCTGCTCGCGGAGCGGCGGCTCGGCGGCTGGCAGGACCGCCGGTGAGCGGGACGCGCCCGGAGGGCGCGCGAGCGGCGAAGGCGGCCCCGCCGGACGCCGCCAAGATCGAGTTCCGCGCGGTGGGGAAGGTCTACCCGGCCGCCGGCGGCGGGACCGCCGTCACCGCGCTCGGCCGGGTGGACCTCGGCATCGCCGACGAGGAGTTCGTCACCGTCGTCGGCCCGTCCGGCTGCGGCAAGAGCACGCTGCTCGGCGTCGCGGCCGGGCTCGTCCCGCCGACCTCCGGCGAGGTGCTGGTGGACGGCCGCCCGGTCACCGGACCGGGCCCGGAACGCGGCGTGATCTTCCAGCAGTACGCGCTGTTCCCCTGGCTGACCGTGCGGGGGAACGTCGAGTTCGGGCTGAAGGTCGCCGGGGTGCCGCGGCGGGAGCGCCGGGCGCGGGCCGAGCACTTCATCGACCTCGTCGGGCTCGGCGACTTCGCCGACGCCCATCCGCGGACGCTGTCGGGCGGCATGCGGCAGCGCTGCGCGCTCGCCCGCGCCTACGCCGCCGAGCCGCGGATCCTGCTGATGGACGAGCCGTTCGGCGCCCTCGACGCGCTGACCCGCGTCCGCATGCAGGACCGGCTCCTCGACATCTGGGGCCGGGAGCGCCGCACGGTCCTGTTCATCACCCACGACGTGGACGAGGCCGTCTACCTCGGCGGCCGGGTCGTCGTCATGGCCTCGCCGGGCCGCGTCCAGGAGGTCGTGGACGTCGGCCTGCCGCGCCCCCGCACCGAGGAGGTGCGGCTGTCCCCGGAGTTCGCGGAGATCCGCAACCGCATCTGGCATGCGGTCTACCACCAGGAAGGGAACACCACGTGAGGATGCGCACCGCGCTGGCGGGACTCGCCGCGGCCGTGCTGGCCCTGTCGTCGGCCGGCTGCGGCGGCGACGCGAAGGCCGGGTCCGGCGGGTCGGAGAAGGTCCGGTTCGGCTACATCGCCGACTTCAACGGCTCCAGCCTGCTCGCGATCGCCGAGAAGCAGGGGCTGTGGAAGAAGCAGGGCCTCAAGCCCGAGACGAAGGTGTTCACCAACGGCCCGCTGCAGATCCAGGCGCTCGGCGCCGGGGACCTGGACGCCGGCTACATCGGCCCCGGGGCGTTCTGGCTGCCCGCGTCCGGCAAGGCGAAGATCATCGCGATCAACGGGCTCGGGTTCGCCGACCACGTGATCGCCCAGCCGGGCCGCGGGATCCGCACGGTCGCCGACCTGAAGGGCAAGAAGGTCGGGGTGCCGGAGGGCACGTCCGGCGACATGATCCTGTCGCTCGCGCTGAAGCGGGCCGGGCTGACCGCCAAGGACGTGAAGAAGGTCGCGATGGACCCGACGACGATCGTGTCCGCGTTCGCCTCCGGCCAGATCGACGCGGCCGGCATCTGGTACCCCCTGATCGACACGATCAAGCAGCGCAAGCCGGACCTGGTCGACCTCGCCGGCGACCGCGACTTCTACCCGGCGATGAGCTTCCCGAACGCGTTCGTCAGCGCCCCCGACCTGCCGAGCGACAAGCCCGAGCTGGTCACCAAGCTGGACCGGGTGCTCCAGGAGGCCGCCGACTACCGCGCCGCGCACCTGGACGAGACGGTCAAGCTGACCGCGGCGTTCATGAAGCTGCCGGTCGACAAGGTCAAGGCGGACGCCGCGAACGGCGAGTACCCGGCGACCGCCGACCTCGTCGCGAAGACGCAGGACGGGACCGTCGCCAAGTGGCTGGACGGGCTGTCCGCGCTGTTCGCCGAGTCCGGGAAGCTGAAGTCCGTGCCGAAGGCCGACACCTACTACGCGGGCGACCTGTACGCGAAGGCGGCCGGCAAGTGACCGGAGCGGACGCGCCCCGCAACATCCTGTTCCTGATGACCGACCAGCACCGGGTCGACACGCTCGGCTGCTACGCGGCGGACGGCTCGGTGAGCACCCCGCACCTGGACGCCCTGGCGGCGGCGGGCACGCGCTTCGACCGGTCCTACACGCCGACCGCGATCTGCGCGCCCGCCCGGGCCAGCCTGCTCACCGGGTACGCGCCGTTCCGGCACAGGCTGCTCGCCAACCGGGAGCGCAACGTCGGCTACCTGGACGAGCTGGCCGACGGCCAGTTCACCTTCGCCGAGCCGCTCGCCAAGGCCGGATACAACCTCGGCCTCATCGGCAAATGGCACGTCGGCGCCGAGCGGAGCGCGGGCCACTACGGCTTCGACGGCCCGCACCTGCCCGGCTGGCACAACCCGGTGGACCACCCCGACTACCTCGCCTACCTGGAGGAACGCGGGCTCCCCCCGTTCGCGATCACGAACCCGATCCGGGGGACGCTACCGAACCGCAGGCCGGGCAACCTGCTCGCGGCGCGGCTGAGCCAGCCGCTGGAGGCGACGTTCGAGCACTACCTCGCCACCCGCGCGATCGAGCACCTGGAGCGGTACGCCGAGGACTACAGGACGGGCCGCCGCCCGTTCTTCCTCGCGACCCACTTCTTCGGACCGCACCTGCCGTACCTGCTCCCGGACGAGTACTACGACCGCTACGACCCGGCGGACGTCGAGCTGCCCGCGTCGGTGGCCGAGACGTTCGAGGGCAAGCCCGCCGTGCAGCGCAGGTACAGCGAGCTGTGGACCTACGACACGCTGCCGGAGGAGGTGTCCCGCGAGCTGATCGCCGTCTACCGGGGCTACGTGGCGATGATCGACCACGAGATCGGCCGCATCCTGGCCGCCCTCGCCGACCTCGGTCTCGACGGCTCGACGGCCGTCCTGTTCACCGCCGACCACGGCGAGTTCACGGGGGCGCACCGGCTGCACGACAAGGGCCCGGCCATGTACGAGGACATCTACCGCACGCCCGGCATCGTCCGGGTCCCCGGTGCGCCGGAGGGACGCGTCAGCGGCGAGTTCGTCGGGCTCATGGACCTGACGGCCACCATCCTCGACCTCGCCGGGCAGGACACGTCCCCGGCGGTCGACGGGCGCAGCGTCCTGCCGCTGGTCGAGGGGCGCGACGTCCCGTGGCGGCGGGAGTGCGTCGCCGAGTTCCACGGCCACCACTTCCCCTACCCGCAGCGGATGATCCACGACGGCCGGTACAAGCTCGTGGTCAACCCGGAGTCCCGCGACGAGCTGTACGACCTGGACGCCGACCCGCACGAGCTGCTCAACCGCGTCGACCACCCCGAGCTCGCGGACGTCCGGCGCCGCCTCACGCGCCGGCTCTACGAGCTGCTGGTGGAGCGCGGCGACAACTTCCACCACTGGATGAGCGTGATGTCCGACACCGGGCCGCTCGACCACGACCCGACGCTCTCGGCGTTCGAACGCGGCGCCGGCGTGTACGGAAAGGAGACCTGAGGACCGCGGCCCGGCCCGGCCCGGCGGGGGACGGCCGTCAGCGCTGGACGGGCGTGACGCGGCGGCCGTCCGCGCCGAACAGCAGCATCCGGTCGAGGTTCACCGTCAGCGCCACGTGGTCGCCGCGGTTCGGGCGCTGGCCCGGGTTCGCGCGGAAGATTAGGTCGGAGCGGCGGTGGTGGCCCTCGTGCTCCTCGGCCCGGCCCGGCTCGCCGGACGGGCGGCCGAGCATCTCCCGCAGCCGGTCGCGCAGGCCCGGCTGCGCGGCCGCGGGCGCCGGCGCGGGACGGGGCCGCCCGAACTCGTTCGCGTCCACGGTCGGGATGCCGGCCTGCGCGTAGGCGAGCCACTCGTGGCCGTGGAACTCCAGCGAATGGACCCGCCCGGACAGCACCGTCCCCTGCCGGGCGGGCGAGCCCGGCGCGATCGGGATCAGCGTGTCGGGCCGGATCCCGACGATCACCATCCGGCCGTGATGGCTGATCAGCGAGGACGCGCGCGGGTCGTCCCACGGGATCGTCAGGCGCTGCGGGCCGAGGTCGAGCAGCAGCCCCTCGCCCTCGACCGCCCACAGCGTCGCCTGCAGCAGGTTGATCGGCGGGGAGCTGAGGAACGCCGCGACGAACACCGTCGCCGGGTCCTCGTAGATCTGCTCGGGGGTGCCGACGTCCTCCAGGACGCCGTCGCGCAGCACCGCCATCCGGTCGGCCATCGTCATGGCCTCGATCTGGTCGTGCGTGACGTAGACGGTGGTGGTGCGGCTGGACCGCACCAGCGCGGCGATCTCCACCCGCAGCTCGGTGCGCAGCCCGGCGTCCAGGCTGGACAGCGGCTCGTCCATCAGGAACAGCGACGGCTCGCGGATCAGCGCCCGGCCGATCGCGGCGCGCTGCCGCTGGCCGCCCGACAGCGTGCCCGGCAGCCGGTCGATCATCGTGTTGAGGCCGAGCGCGCGCGCCAGCTCGACGACCTTCGCGGACGCCTCCGCGCGGTCGTCGCCCGACACCTCCAGCGGGAACATCATGTTCCCCTTGACGGTGCGGTGCGGGTAGAGCGCGCCCTCCTGGAACACCATCGCCACGTTCCGGTCGCGCGGCGGCAGGTCGTTGGCGACCGACCCGTTCAGCCACAGGTCGCCGGAGGTGATCTCCTCCAGCCCGGCGATCATCCGCAGGATGGTGGACTTCCCGCACCCGGACGGCCCGAGCAGTACGAACAGCTCGCCGTCGTTGATCCGCAGCCGGACCTTGCGGACGGCGACCTGCCCGCCTGGATAGACCTTCTCGACGCCGTCCAGCACAACATCCGTCATCGGTCCGCCTGGGGGGTGGGGCAAGAACTCGGTGCGCCATCTCATCGCGTCACAATCCGTTTGTCCATAGCTGGCGCAGGGTTACCAGCCGTTAACAAGGCCGGGTCCGGCCACGTCTCCGACCCGCGATACCTGTCGAGTTGTGATGCCTTGGATGTCGCCGGGGCGCCGTAGACTCCTTCGCTGTGGCAGGCCGTATTCGCAATGAGGACATCGCGCTCGTACGCGAGCGGTCGTCCATCGCCGACATCATCGGCGAGTACCTGCAGCTGCGCAGTGCGGGCGGCGGCAACCTCAAGGGCCTGTGCCCCTTCCACGACGAGAAGTCGCCGTCGTTCAACGTGACCCCCTCGCGCGGGCTGTACTTCTGCTTCGGCTGCGAGGCGGGCGGCGACGTCATCAAGTTCGTCCAGGAGATCGAGCACCTGTCGTTCTCCGAGGCGGTCGAGCGGCTCGCCGCGCAGGTCGGCATCCAGCTCCGCTACGAGGACGGCGGCGGGCGCGGCCCCCGCCAGGACACCGGGCAGCGCGCGCGCCTGCTGGAGGCGCACAAGGCGGCGGCCGAGTTCTATGCCGAGCAGCTCGCCTCGCCCGAGGGTGCGATCGGCCGCACGTTCCTGTCCGAGCGCGGCTTCGAGGCCGCCGACGCGGCGCACTTCGGCGTCGGGTTCGCCCCGCGCGAGTGGGAGGGCCTCGTCCGGCACCTGCGCGGGCGCGGGTTCGCCGACCGCGACATCGTCGCCGGCGGCCTGGCCAAGGAGGGGCGGCGCGGCCCCATGGACCGGTTCCGCGGCCGGCTGATGTGGCCGATCCGCGACCTGTCCGGCGACGTCATCGGGTTCGGCGCGCGCCGCCTCTACGAGGACGACGACGGTCCGAAGTACCTGAACACCCCCGAGTCGCCGCTGTTCCACAAGAGCTCGGTGCTGTACGGGGCGGACCTGGCGAAGAAGGAGATCGCGCGGCGGCGGCAGGCCGTGGTGGTCGAGGGCTACACCGACGTGATGGCCTGCCACCTGTCCGGGGTGCAGACGGCGATCGCCACCTGCGGGACGGCGTTCGGCGACGACCACATCAAGATCCTCCGCCGGCTCCTCATGGACCAGGACGAGTTCCGCGGCGAGGTGATCTTCACCTTCGACGGCGACTCGGCCGGCCAGAAGGCGGCGCTGCGCGCGTTCGCCGACGAGCAGAAGTTCGTCACGCAGACGTTCGTGGCGGTCCAGCCCGACGGCCTGGACCCGTGCGACCTGCGGATCCGGCACGGCGACGCGGCGGTGCGCGACCTGGTGGCGTCGCGGCTCCCGCTGTTCGAGTTCGCGGTGCGCAGCGCGATCCAGCAGCACGACCTGGACACCGCGGAGGGGCGGCTGGCCGCGCTGGACGCGGCGGCGCCCGTCGTCGCGGCCATCAAGGACCGGGCGCTGCGGCAGATGTACGCGGTGAGCCTGGACCGGTGGCTCGGGATCATGGACGAGCAGTTCGTGCTGCGCCGGGTCCGCGAGCTGGCGAACCGGCGGCACGCGCAGGCGCGCAACGGCCGCGGCAACGGGCGCGGCGCCGGCCCGCAGAACGGCGACGGGAACGGCAACGGCGGGAACGGGAACGGGAACGGCAACGCCGCCGTGCCGCGGCGGCCGGCCTACGACCCGAACGACCCGGAGGTGCAGCGCGAGCGCGAGCTGCTGAAGCTGGCGGTGCAGCGTCCGGCGATGCTCGGGCCGGTGTTCGACGAGGTCCCGGAGGGTGCGTTCATCGCGCCGCCGCACGCCGCGGTGCGCGCGGTGATCGCGCAGGCGGGCGGCGTGACCGCGGCGGGCAACGCCTCGGAGTGGGCGCTGATGCTGCTGGAGAGGGCGCCGAACGACCAGGTCAAGGACCTGATCACCATGCTCGGAGTCGAGCCGGTACGGTCCGCACAGGAATCGGACGACCGCTATGCCGTGGAACTGCTGGCCCGAATACAGGAACGCCAGCTCACCCGCATGATCGCCGACGCCAAATCTAAACTCCAGCGGCTGAATCCGGTCGAGGACCCCGAACAGTACAACCGGCTCTTCGGCGATCTTGTCGCGCTTGAGCAGCAGAGACGGGTGTTGCGGGAGCGAGGGCTTGGATCCCAGTAGCCGGTATTACCGCGAAATGGGTCCTGTGATCTAGGCCGCATCTGTCGCAGACTGTCCCCGTGGGCCCTTCGGTGCTGCCAAGCGAGGCGCCATCGGTTGATCAGGTGGCGGACCTCGTCGCACGCGGCAGAGAGCGCGGCGGTGTGACCGTCGAAGACGTCGCTGCCGCTCTCGATCGCTCGGACTTGCCGGACGACTCCCTGGAGCGGGTCGTCCGGATGCTCGCAGAGCAGGGGGTAGAGGTCCTCGAATCTCAGCAGGAGACCGAGGACGTCGCGCGAGCGGATGAGGGAGACCTCGGCAAGCGGGCGCCGACGAGCGACCTGGTCCGGATCTATCTGAGAGAGATCGGTCGCGTACCGCTTCTCACGGCAGAAGATGAAGTAGAACTGGCGAAATCGATCGAGGCGGGGCTGTTCGCCGAGGAGAAGATGGCGCGCACGGCCGTCCTCTCCCACGCCGAGCGCATCGACCTCGAACTGCTCTCCCGCGACGGCGTCCGGGCGAAGCAACGGCTGATCGAGGCCAACCTGCGGCTGGTGGTCTCGATCGCGAAACGGTACGTGGGCCGGGGAATGCTGTTCCTCGACCTCATCCAGGAGGGAAATCTCGGACTCATCCGTGCGGTCGAGAAGTTCGACTACACGAAGGGGTTCAAGTTCTCCACCTACGCCACCTGGTGGATCCGGCAGGCGATCACCCGCGCGATCGCCGACCAGGCCAGGACCATCCGGATCCCGGTGCACATGGTGGAGACGATCAACAAACTGGTCCGCGTGCAGCGGCAGATGCACCAGGACCTCGGCCGCGAACCCACCCCCGAGGAGATCGGCCTGGAGATGGGGCTGCCGCCCGTCCGGGTCGTGGAGATCCAGCGGATCGCGCAGGAGCCGGTCTCGCTGCAGTCGCCGATCGGCGAGGAGGACTCCGACCTCGGCGACTTCATCGAGGACGCGGACGCGGTCGTGCCGATCGAGGCCGCCGCGTTCATCCTGCTGCAGGACCAGCTCGAGGACATCCTCGGCACGCTGTCGGAACGGGAGCAGCGCATCATCCAGCTGCGCTTCGGCCTGACCGACGGGCATCCGCGCACGCTGGAGGAGGTCGGCCGGGAGTTCGGCGTGACCAGGGAGCGGATCCGGCAGATCGAGTCCAAGACCCTGGCCAAGCTCCGGCACCCGTCCCGCGCGCAGATGCTGCGGGAGTACCTCGAGTAGCGGCGATCCGACCGCCCGGACCGGGGGATCGGGCGGGGGAGAGCGACAGGGGGCGACCACCCTCCGGGCCCGAGCGGTCCGGAGGGCGGTCGCTCGCCCTGCGCGCCGATCGCTCGCCGTGCGCGGCGCGTTCCGTGGATCCGGTGCTTGACGTCGCATTTCGGGCGGATGGTGGATTACCGTAATGGCCATGCTGATCGTGACGACTGATGGCGTGGCCGGGTACGAGATCCGCAGCGTGCTCGGCGAGGTCCTGGGGACGGCCGTCCAGACCGATCAGGCCGGGATGCAGCAGCCCGGGCACGCGGGGAGCAGCGCGACGTTCCGGGTGACGGGCGACCGCCCGGCGCTCGGGCTCGCGGCCGCGCGCCGCGAGGCGGTGGACCGGCTCGGCGAGGAGGCGCGCCGCAAGGGCGCGAACACCGTGGTGGGGATGCGGTTCGACACCGCGGCGCTGCCCGGCGGGGGCCACGAGGTGTGCGCGTACGGGACGGCCGTGTGGGCGGAGCCCGCCGTGCGCGAGCCGGCGCCGCACCACCAGGCGTCGCAGCACCTCCAGCACTCGCAGCAGGGGCACCTGCCGCCGTACGGCGACCCGCAGTCGGGCCCGCCGATGGCCGCGCGGAACCTGACGATGGGCATCAACGACCGCCCGCGCTGACCGTCCGGACCGTGGGATGCCTCACTGTCGCGGGGGCGACTTGACGTAGTGAGGGCAGGCTTGGCTAATTTAGGTGAGCCTAACCATTGCATCCTGGAGTCCGCCCATGCGTCCTGTCTCCGTGCTCGCCCTCAGCGGTGTGGCCGCCGTGTCGATGTCCCTGCTCTCGGCGTGCGGCGGTGACGGGAAGGCGGACGCCGCCGGAGCCGTGCCGGTGACGGCGTCCAAGGACAAGTGCGAGGTCGGCAAGACCGAGCTGCCCGCCGGCAAGAACTCCTTCAAGGTGACCAACAAGGGCTCCGAGGTCAACGAGTTCGAGGTGCTCAGGCAGGACGGCAGCATCCTCGCCGAGCGGGAGAACATCGGCCCCGGCACCAGCGTGAACTTCGTGGTGAACCTGCCGGAGGGCAAGTACAAGCTGCTGTGCAGTGCCGGGCAGACCGGCAAGGGCCCCTCGCAGGAGGTCACGGTCACCGGCCAGGGTGGCGGCGCCGACCCGCGGCTCACCAAGGCCGCCACCGACTACAAGGCGTACGTGATCGCCCAGCTGGACGACACCATCGCCCAGACCAAGCCGTTCGTGGCGGCGGTGAAGGCCGGCGACGTCGAGAAGGCGAAGAAGCTGTACGCGCCGTCCCGCGTCGGCTGGGAGTCGATCGAGTCCGTCGCGGAGAAGTTCAGCGACATCGACGGCAAGGTCGACACCCGCGAGGCCGACCTCAAGCCGGACGAGAAGCAGGACTGGTCCGGCTGGCACCTGCTGGAGAAGGCGCTGTTCAAGGACGGCTCCGTCAAGGGCAAGGAGAAGTACGGCGACCGGCTCCTCGCGGACCTGGAGACGCTGAAGGGCCGGCTGCCGGGCCTCACCCTCGACCCGGTGAACGACATGGCCGCGGGCGCGAAGGGCCTGCTGGACGAGGTCGCCACCGGCAAGGTCACCGGTGAGGAGGAGACCTACAGCCACACCGACCTCGTCGACTTCAAGGCGAACGTGGACGGCGCGAAGAAGGCCTACGAGCTGCTCAAGCCGGTCGTCCAGGAGAAGGACGCGCAGCTCGCCAAGGACCTCGACGAGAACTTCGACGCCGTCTACGCGCTGCTGAAGAAGCACGAGGAGGGCGACGGCTACGTCTCCTACGACAAGGTCGGCAAGGACGACCGGAAGAAGCTCGCCGACGCGGTGAACGCGCTGGGCGAGCCGCTGTCCAAGCTCGCGGAGGTCGTGGCGAAATGACGCAGTCCCGTCCGTCGGACCCCGGGTCCGCCTCGCCGGACGCGCCGCGCGCCGGGATGTCCCGGCGCCGGATGCTCGGCTTCTCCGGCGCCAGCCTGCTGGTCGGCGCCGCCGCGGGGGCCGGCCTGGACCGGGTCGCCTCCGCCGACACCGGCGGCTCCGGCACGGCGGCCGCCGTCCCGTTCTACGGCGCGCACCAGGCGGGCATCGCCACCGCCGTCCAGGACCGGCTGCACTTCGCCGCGTTCGACGTGACCACCGGCGACCGCGGCAAGCTCGTCCAGATGCTGAAGGACTGGACGAAGGCCGCGGCCGACATGACCGCGGGGCGGGCCATCGGCGAGGGCGCGATCCCGAAGGTCGGGGTGGCGCCGCCGGACGACACCGGCGAGGCCCTCGGGCTGCCCCCGTCCCGGCTGACGCTGACGATCGGGTTCGGCCCGACGCTGTTCGAGAAGGACGGCGAGGACCGGTTCGGGATCAAGGCGAGGCGCCCGGCCGCGCTGGTGGACCTGCCGCGCTTCTCCGGCGAGAACCTCGACCCGGACCGCAGCGGCGGCGACATCTGCGTCCAGGCGTGCGCGGACGACCCGCAGGTGGCGGTGCACGCCATCCGCAACCTGGCGCGGATCGGGATGGGCGTCGTCGGCGTCCGCTGGTCGCAGCTCGGGTTCGGCAAGACGTCCTCGACGACCCCCGACGCGCAGACGCCGCGGAACCTGTTCGGCTTCAAGGACGGCACGGACAACATCGGCACCAACGACACGGAGCTGCTCGACAAGCACGTCTGGGCGGGCAAGGGCGACGGCTCGGACTGGATGGCGGGCGGCTCGTACCTGGTCGCGCGCCGCATCCGGATGCACATCGAGACCTGGGACCGGACGTCCCTGCGCGAGCAGGAGGACGTCTTCGGCCGGAGCAAGTCCGAGGGCGCGCCGGTGGGGGAGAAGAAGGAGCGCGACAAGCCCGTCCTGGCGCGGATGAAGCCGGACGCGCACGTCCGGCTGGCGCATCCGGACTCCAACGGCGGCGCGCGGATCCTGCGGCGCGGCTACTCCTTCACCGACGGCTCGGACGGCCTGGGGCGCCTGGAGGCGGGCCTGTTCTTCATCGCGTTCCAGCGCGACCCGCGCACCGGCTTCATCAAGATCCAGGAGTCGCTGGCGTCCGACGCGATGAACGAGTACGTCCAGCACGTCGGATCGGGCATCTTCGCGTGCCCGCCCGGCGTGAAGGAGGGCGGCCACTGGGGCGAGACCCTGTTCGCCTGACGGTTCGCCTAGGGCCCGCTGATGCAGCCACGAGACCCGCTGAGGGCGCCCACGGCTCGCCTGACAGCCCGCCGTGGGCGGCTCTCAGGAGCCGCCTCCGGCGCGCTCGGAGCGGATGCGCGTCACCACGTCGCCGGCGGCCGTCTTGATCGACTCCAGTTCCTGGAGATAGGCCCAGTAGTCCGGGTGCGCGCCGGTGAGCCGCTTCGGCGCGTGCTCCAGCCGTTCCACCAGGGCGTCCAGCGCGCGCGCCTGGTGCGGTGCGGCGCCACCGGGCTGCGCCATGGCGAGCCGCTGCGCGTCCCGCACCGCGAACCGGGCGCTCTCGACCGGCTTCTCGGGGTCGGCGGCGACCGCCTCCAGCTCCGTCACCCGCCCGGTGACCTGCCCGGCGCGCCGGTCGGCCCCGTTCAGCTCGGTCCGCGCCGCGGTCAGCGCCTGCTGCGCCCGCTTCCACTCGGTCGCGCGGGAGAAGGCCATCGCCTCGTCCAGCCGCTCGCGCGCCCGCTCGACGCCCGCCTCGATCGCCTCCGGCGCGCCCCGCAGGTCCTGCCAGCAGGCCTGCGAGTAGGCGCGCAGCAGCACCTTCATCGCCTCCCGGACGGGCCCGACGCGGTTCGCGACGACGTCCACGCGGGTGCGGACGGAGGCGAGCGAGTTGCGCACCTTCTCCGCCGTCTTCGGCAGCTCCTCGGCCGCCAGGCGGGCGCTCTCGGCGATCACCCGCACCTCGTCGGCCTTGCGCATCGCCCCGTCCAGCCCGAGCCCGCCGAGCCCCTGGGAGCTCAGCAGCGCGAGGGCCTCCTTCGCCCGCGCCAGCTCCGCCTCGGGGTCGGAGGCGTCCATCCCGGACGCCCGGGCCGCCTGCACGGCGGTCTCGGCGGCGGCGACGGCGTCCCGGGCGGCGGTGAGGCGCGGCGGAAGCTGGTCGAGGGCCGCCTCCAGCCGCGCCATCCGCGGCGCGAGCCGCTCGGCGAACCCGTTCAGGTTCCGGGTGATCTGCTGCAGCCGCTCGGTGGACGCCATGAACGCGCGGCGGGCCGCGTCGTACTCGGCGGGCGACCGCTCCCGGTCGTCGAGATCGTGCGCGTCCAGGACGGAGATGTAGGCCACGGAGGCGGCGTCGGCGGCCTCCGAGAGACCGGCGAACTCCCGCCGGACGGGCGCGGCGGCGCCCGCGTCCAGATCCTCGAACACGGTGACGCGCCCGTCGAGGAACTTCTGCGCCTGGTCCATGTCGTAGAAGGCGGTGGCGGCCGCCTCGCGCGCCTGGATCGCCGCGTCGGCGGCCTGACCGCCCCTGCCGCGCCGCCGCTGGTCGCCCGGTCCCCGCAACGCCGCCTCCCTTCGTCCTCATGCCCAGTCTCGCGCAGTCCAGGAGTTCTCGCGTAATGCGTCCACAACGGATGGAACGGATAGCATCGCTGCTGCGTCGATATAGCGAGACGCCTGCCCGGCGTCCGGTACGTCATGCGATCTTGGAGGAACGCCGTGGGAGTCAGTCTGAGCAAGGGCGGCAACGTCTCGCTCACGAAACAGGCCCCCGGCCTGTCGGCCGTGACGGTGGGCCTCGGCTGGGACCTGCGCACCACGACGGGCACCGACTTCGACCTCGACGCGTCGGCGCTGGTGCTGGACGCCTCCGGCAAGATCCTCACCGACCAGCACTTCGTCTTCTTCAACAACCTGCGGACCCCGGACGGCGGCGTCGAGCACACCGGTGACAACACCACCGGCGCCGGCGAGGGCGACGACGAGCAGATCAACGTGAACTTCGGCGCGCTGCCCGCGGAGGCCGAGCGGGTCGCGTTCGCCGTGTCGATCTACGACGCCGACAGCCGCGGCCAGAACTTCGGCCAGGTCCGCAACGCCTACATCCGGGTCCTCAACCAGGGCGACCGGTCCGAGATGGCCCGCTACGACCTGACCGAGGACGCGTCCATGGAGACCGCGATGGTCTTCGGCGAGCTGTACCGCAACGGGGCCGACTGGAAGTTCCGCGCGGTCGGGCAGGGCTACGCGTCCGGCCTCGCGGGCATCGCGATGGACTTCGGCGTCAACATCTGAACGACCTCTACCCCCGGGAAGGGAGTGGCCCGAACATGGGAGTCTCACTCGCCAAGGGCGGCAACGTCTCGCTGACGAAGGCCGCGCCCAATCTGACCGCCGTCACCGTCGGCCTCGGCTGGGACGTGCGCGCCACCACCGGCGCCGACTTCGACCTGGACGCCTCCGCGCTGATGCTCGGCCCGTCCGGCAAGGTGATCTCCGACCAGCACTTCGTGTTCTTCAACAACCTGAAGAGCCCGGACGGCTCGGTCGAGCACACCGGCGACAACCTGACCGGCGAGGGCGAGGGCGACGACGAGTCGATCAACGTCGACCTGACCGCCGTGCCGCAGGACTGCGACCGGATCGTGTTCCCGGTGTCGATCTACGACGCCGACAACCGGCAGCAGAACTTCGGGCAGGTCCGCAACGCCTTCATCCGGATCGTCAACCGGACCGACGGCAGCGAGCTCGCCCGCTTCGACCTGACCGAGGACGCCTCCACCGAGACCGCCATGGTCTTCGGCGAGCTGTACCGGCACGGCGCCGAGTGGAAGTTCCGGGCCGTCGGCCAGGGCTACGCCTCCGGCCTGGCCGGCATCGCCATGGACTTCGGCGTCAACGTCGGCTGACGGCCGCCGCCCCGCAGGACGGCCGGCCGGGCCGGCCGTCCACTCTCAGAGAAATACGCGCATGATTCTTCGCACCTTCGGATGGGCCTTCGGCATCACGGTCCTCGGCCTGCTGGTCGCCGCTCTCTACGACGGCGGGACCGGGCTGGCCCTGGTCGCCGTCCTCGCAGTGCTGGAAATCTCACTGTCGTTCGACAACGCCGTGGTCAACGCCAAGGTGCTGGACCGGATGAGCCCGTTCTGGCAGAAGATCTTCCTGACCGTCGGCATCGCGATCGCGGTGTTCGGCATGCGGCTGGTCTTCCCGCTGCTGATCGTCGGCATCACCGCCAAGCTGAACCCCGTCGAGGCGTTCGACCTGGCGCTGAACGACCCGCACAAGTACCACCACCTGATGAACGACGCGTATCCGATGATCGCGGCGTTCGGCGGGATGTTCCTTCTGATGCTGTTCCTGGACTTCGTGTTCGAGGAGCGGGCCGACAAGTGGCTGCCCTGGCTGGAGGCGCCGCTGCAGCGGATCGGCAAGCTGGACCAGCTCTCGGTGGTCGTCGCGGGCGGGGCGCTGGCGTTCACCGCGGGGCTGTTCGCCGACGAGCCCGGCCAGGTCATGATCGCCGGCGTGCTGGGCATGGTCACCTACATCCTGGTGAACGGGCTCGGCGAGCTGTTCTCCGAGGCGACCGAGGAGGACGACGAGGACGAGGACGGGGACGCCGAGCCCGCCGCGGAGCGGGCGCCGGCCCGGTCCGGGCCGAGCTCGCTGGCGCTGGCCACCGGCAAGGCCGGGTTCTTCCTGTTCCTCTACCTGGAGGTGCTGGACGCCTCGTTCAGCTTCGACGGCGTCATCGGCGCGTTCGCCATCAGCACCGACCCGATCATCATCGCGCTGGGCCTCGGCATCGGCGCCATGTACATCCGGTCGCTGACGGTGTTCCTGGTCCGCAAGGGCACCCTGCACGAGTACATCTACCTGGAGCACGGCGCCCACTGGGCGATCGGCGCGCTCGCGGTGTGCATGCTGGTCAGCATCGGCCGGCACGTCCCCGAGTGGCTCACCGGCGGGATCGGCGCGGGCCTGATCATCGCCGCGTTCATCAGCTCCGTGGTGCGGAACCGGGGCGGCGACGGCGCGTCCGCCGCGGCGGGCGGCGACAAGCCGCTGCACTCCAGCAAGGTCTGATCCGGCCCGCCCGGCCGGGGTCCGACGGGGCGGTGCACCCGCGCACGGTGCACCGTCCGCACCCATACCGTCCGACACCCTGACCGTCCGACACCCTTACCCGTTCACTCCCGGACCGCCCGTACCCTTACGCATCCGCACCCGTACCGTCCGTGCACCCGCACCGGTACCGCCTACACCCGTACCGCCTACACCCCGCGACGACCGCTCATCATCACCAAAGGAGCCGACGATGACGATTTCGCTGCAGAAGGGGCAGAAGGTCTCGCTGGCCAAGCCCGGCGGCGGCACCCTCACCCGGGTCAGGATGGGCCTGGGCTGGGACGCCGTCGCGAAGAAGGGGCTGTTCGGCAAGGGCAAGGCCCAGTCGATCGACCTGGACGCGTCCTGCCTGCTGTTCGACGCGAGCGGCAACCTCGCCGACGCGGTGTGGTTCCGGCAGCTGCGCAGCAAGGACGGGTCCGTCCAGCACACCGGCGACAACCTGACCGGCGCGGGCGAGGGCGACGACGAGGTCGTCAACGTCGACCTGCAGAGCGTCCCGGCCAACGTCACGCAGCTGGTGTTCACCGTGAACTCCTTCACCGGGCAGGACTTCTCGCAGATCGAGAACGCGTTCTGCCGGCTGGTGGACGAGACGACCGGGCAGGAGATCGCGCGGTACGACCTGAGCGGGGCCGGGCAGCACAACGCGCAGATCATGGCGAAGGTGTCGCGGGACGGCGACGGCTGGTCGATGACCGCGATCGGCGCGACCGCGTCGGGCCGCACCTTCCAGCACCTGCTGCCGGCCGTGTCGGTTCATCTGTGATCCGGAAGGCATCTGTGACGTGGGAGGCACCTGTGACGGCGGTGCACCGATGACCGCGGTGCCGCGATGACGCGATGCCCGTGCTGACGCGAGGCCGGCATGCGGCACTTTGATCACATCGACGCCGCCTACCGGAAGCACCTGTTCTACCGGCATCCCCGCCCGTTCGGCCGGCACGACGACCCGGCGGTGCTGGCGGTGGCGCTCGGCGCGACCCTGTACTGCCCCGCCACGCGCCCCGAGCTCGCGGGCGACATCGAGAAGGCGGCGCGGCGCGGCGTGATGAGCATGGTCGTGTGCCTGGAGGACGCGATCGGCGACGACGAGGTCCCGGAGGCGGAGGCCAACCTGGTCGCGCAGCTCCGGGACCTGCACGCCCGGCGCGCGGACGACCGGGACGGCCGCGGGGAGCGGGACGGCGGCCGGTCCGTCGACGGCGTGCCGCTGCTGTTCGTGCGGGTCCGCGATCCCCGGCAGATCGGCGACATCGCCGCCCGGCTGGGGCCCGCGGCGGAGCTGGTCAGCGGGTTCGTACTGCCGAAGTTCACGGCGCCGTCCGGTGGAGCGTTCCTCGACGCGCTGGAGGACACGGCGGCCCGCACCGGGCTGCCGCTGCTGGCGATGCCGGTGCTCGAGAGCCCGGAGGCGGTGCACAGCGAGAGCCGCACCGAGGTGCTGCACGACGTGGCGCGGCTGCTGGCCAAGCACCGCGACCGGGTCCTCGCGGTGCGGATCGGCGCCACCGACATGTCGGCGGCGTACGGGCTGCGCCGCCCGCCCGACCTGACGATCTACGACATCCGGCCGGTCGCCGCGGCGATCACCGACATCGTCAACGTGCTCGGCCGCGCGGACGGCAGCGGCTTCGTGGTGACCGGCCCGGTCTGGGAGTACTTCTCGGCGGGGGAGCGGATGTTCAAGCCGCAGCTGCGGCAGTCGCCGTTCGAGGCGCTGCGGGCCGCGCCGCTGCGGCAGCGCCTCATCACCTCCGACCTGGACGGGCTGATCCGCGAAGTGCATCTGGACAAGGCCAACGGCCTGACGGGCAAGACGGTCATCCACCCGACCCACGTGGCGGCCGTGCACGCCCTGTCCGTCGTGACGCACGAGGAGTACTGCGACGCCGCCGACATCCTGGGCTACGCGGGCGGCGGCGCGATGGCCAGTTCGTACGCGAACAAGATGAACGAGGCGAAACCGCATCGCGCCTGGGCGGAACGGCTGATGCTGCGCGCGCGCGTGTTCGGCGTCGCCGCGCGGGACGTGACGTTCGTCGAGCTCCTGGAAGCGGCGGACCGCCGATGACGGAGCGGCTTGAGGAGGCGGTGAGGGGCGTCGGCGCTGTGCGGTCCGGGGAACCGGTGTGGCCGGGGGTGTGGGTGACGTCACGGCTCGGCGTGCGGCTGGTCGACGGCGACCGTCCGGTGGGGGCCGGGCTGGCGTCGATGGTGGGGCTCGCCGTCCGCCGCAACCCGAGGCGCGCGCATCTGCTGGTCTCGGCGGTGCTCGGCAAGCACGTCCCGACCGATCCCCGGCTGGTGTACGGATCGGGGCTGCTGCTGGGCGAGCTCGTGCGCGCGCGCCTTCGCGACGAGGTGACGTCAGTTCCGTCGGGGCCGCTCAAGGACGCCTTGGCGGGCGCGCCGGGCGCCGCCGCAGCGTTGCGCGACGCGTTGCGGGAACCGCGCCCGCCTGTGGACGCCATAGTCCTCGGCTATGCGGAGACCGCGACCGCCCTGGGGCATTCGGTGGCCGACGCCCTGGGCGGCGCCTACTACCTGCACTCCACGCGCCGTCCGGTGCCGGGCTTCGCCGCGTACGGCGGGTTCGAGGAGGAACACAGCCACGCGACGAGCCATCTGCTGCTGCCGTCCGACCCGGTGGCGCTCGACCGGGACGTCCCGCTCGTCCTGGTGGACGACGAGCTTTCCACAGGCCAGACGGTCCTGAACACGATCTCCACGCTGCACGCGCTGCGTCCACGGAGGCACTACGTCCTGGCGGCGCTGGTCGACCTGCGCGGCGCGTCCGACCGCGCGCGCGTGGACGAGCTCGCCGCGCGGCTGGGCACGCGAATCGACGCCGTCTCCCTGGCCGCAGGACGGGTCGAGCTGCCGGACGACGTTCTGGAGAGGGGCACGCGGATCGTCTCCGAGCTGTCCGCCGACTCCACGCCGGCCGGTGGGGACGCGGCGTCGGGTGGAGACGCGGCGTCGGGTGGGGGCGCGGCGTTCGGTGTCGCGCGCGTGCGGCTCGACTGGCCGCACGGCGTGCCCGACGGCGGCCGCCACGGGTTCCTGCCCGAACATCGCACGGCCCTGGAGAAGGACCTCCCGCGCCTGGCCGACGCCGTGGCCGCGGAACTCGGGGACGGCGCGTCCCGCGTGCTCGTGCTCGGGTTCGAGGAGCTGATGTACGCGCCGCTGCGGCTGGCGGAGGCGCTCGCCGAAGCGTTTCCGGGCCTGGACGTCCGGTACTCCACGACGACCCGCTCGCCCGTCCTGGCCGTGGACGACCCGGGGTACGCGATCCGCACCCGGCTCGCGTTCCCGGCGCACGACGACCCGGCGGACGGCCCGGGGGAGCGGTACGCCTACAACGTCGCTCCCGCCACGGGCAGCCCGCCGTTCGACCGCATCGTGTTCGTGGTGGACGACGTAGGCGACACCCAGGCGCTCGCCAGTGGGCTGGTGGCGCGCCTGCGCGCGCTCGCACCGGTGGTGGTCGTGACCGTGCCGTCCCATAGGGGTGACAAGTGAGGCCGCTGTACGGGCCGGACTTCGGCAGCTACCAGGCCGAGGACGTCGCGTGGCTGCTGAAGGACCTGTCGGGCGCGCGGCTGGAGGCGCCCACGAAGGAGCGCGAGGCCGCAATCCAGGCGGGCCGCGCCCACTACGCCGAGTCGCTGCCCGTCGAGTACCAGCCGGGTCCCGAGTACCGGCGGCTGTTCGAGGAGGCGCTGGAGGCGTCCGCGGAACGGCTCGCCTACGCGACCGGACTGGTCGCCGAGCAGATCATCGCCGAGCGCGGCCCGGACGCCGTCGTGGTGTCGCTCGCGCGCGCGGGCACCCCCATCGGGATCCTGGTGCGGCGCTGGGCACGGTTCGCGCACGGGCTGGACCTGCCGCACTACGCGATCAGCATCGTCCGGGGCCGGGGCATCGACACCGTCGCGCTGCGGTACCTCGCCGCGCGGCACGACCCGTCCGCGGTCATGTTCGTGGACGGCTGGACGGGCAAGGGCGCCATCACGCGCGAGCTGACCGCCGCGCTCGACGGGACCGGGTTCCCCGCCGACCTCGCCGTCCTCGCCGATCCCGGCCGCTGCACCCCGCTGTACGGCACCCGCGACGACTTCCTGATCCCGTCCGCGTGCCTGAACTCGACCGTGTCCGGGCTGGTCAGCCGGACCGTTCTGAACGCCGAGCTGATCGGCCCCGGCGACTTCCACGGCGCTAAGTTCTACGCCGACCTGGCCGCCGGCGACGTGTCCGCGCTGTTCCTCGACACCGTCTGCGCGCGCTTCGCGGACGTGGCGGAGCGGGTCGCGAAGGATGCGCCGGACCTGCGGGCGTCCGACCGCGAACCCGACTGGTCGGGATGGGAGGCGGTCCGCGGCGTCGCCGCCGAGCACGGCATCGACGACCTCAACCTGGTCAAGCCGGGCATCGGGGAGACGACGCGGGTGCTGCTGCGCCGCGTCCCATGGAAGGTCCTCGCGCGCGCGGACGCGAGCCCCGAACTGGCGCACATCAGGCTCCTGGCAAGCGAACGCGGCGTGCCCGTCGTGGACGTCGAGCCGGACGCGTTCCCCTACGCGTGCATGGGGCTCATCCACCCGCGCTTCGGCAAGGGGGCCGTCCAGTGACCGTGCTGGTGTGCTCGGACCTGGACCGTACGCTCATCTACTCGCAGGCCGCGTTCGCGCTGGACGGCCCGGACGAGGCCATGCCGCGCCTGGTCTGCGTTGAGTTCTACCAGGGCGCCCCCCTCTCCTACATGACGGAGGCGGCCGCGCGCACACTGGAGACCCTCGCCGCGTCCGCCGTGTTCGTCCCCACGACGACGCGGACACCCGAGCAGTACCGGCGCGTCCACCTGCTGGAGAAACCACCCGCGTACGCGATCTGCGCGAACGGCGGCCACCTCCTCGTGGACGGCGAGGACGACCCGTCATGGTCGGCGTCCGTGCGGGCCCGCATCGCGGACGGATGCGCGCCGCTCGCCGAGATCCAGGACCGCCTCGTCCGGACCGGCGGTGAGTTCGTCCTGAAACGGCGTACCGCGTCCGACCTCTTCGCCTACACGGTCGTCGACCGCGCGGCCCTCCCGCCCGGCTGGGTCGACGACCTCGCCGGCTGGTGCGCCGAACGCGGCTGGCGGACGTCCCTGCAGGGCCGCAAGGTCTACTGCCTGCCCGCCTGCCTCACCAAGGCCGCCGCGGCGGCCGAGGTCGCCCGCCGCACCGGCGCGTCCGCGATGCTCGCCGCCGGCGACTCGCTGCTGGACGCCGAACTCCTCGAAGCCGCCCGCGCGTCGATCCGCCCCGCGCACGGCGAACTCCACGACGCCGGCTGGACCTCCCCGGCCACGGCCGTCACCGCGTCCCGCGGCGTCGCCGCCGGCCAGGAGATCACGGACTGGCTGCTGCACCGGGTGGAAAATCACCGCTGACCGGACCCGGCCGTCGACAAACGACGCCGCCCGGGGGCTCGCCGGGGCCGCGATCGCGGGTCACAATCACACTAGGACCCCGCTCCCGCCGTCGCGAGGAGGTACCCCTGAGCGCATGAGCTCCCGTCTCACCGGCGACGAGACCGCCCTGTGGAAGGCCGCGGCCCGCGTCCTGGACGCGAACTGGACCGGGACCGCGACCGCCGCGTCGCCCGGCCTCTACCCCCACCAGTGGAGCTGGGACTCCGCCTTCATCAGCCTCGGCCTGGCCCGGCACCGCCCCGAGCGCGCCGAGACCGAGCTGCTGTCGCTCTTCCGCGGCCAGTGGGCCGACGGCATGCTCCCGCACATCGTGTTCAACACGACCCTCGCCCGGCACGCGTTCTTCCCCGGCCCCGAGCTGTGGCGCAGCACCGAGCAGCGCGCGGCGCCCCGCGGCGTCCAGACCTCCGGGCTCACCCAGCCGCCCGTGCACGCCCTCGTCGCCCTCCGCCTGCACGAATGCGCCCCCGACGGGGAGAGCAGCCGCGGCTTCCTCGCCCGCCTCTACCCGATGCTCGCCGCGCAGCACCGCTACCTCACCACCGCCCGCGACCTCGGCTCCAGCGGCCTCATCGCGATCTGCCACCCCTGGGAGTCCGGCCTCGACAACAGCCCCGCCTGGGACCGTCCCCTCGGCGCCCTCCAGCTCCCGCCCAGCGCCTACGCGCCCGCCCACCGCTCCCGCGCCCTGCCCACCGGCGAGGACTACGACCGCTACGTCCGGCTCGTCGCCCTCATGCGCGAGGCCGGCTACCGGCCCGACTACCTGCGCGAATCCCACCCGTTCGCGGTCGAGGACCCGCTCGTCAACGCCACCTTCCTCGCCTCCGCGCACGCCCTCGCCGAGGTCGCCCGGATCGTCGGCGCCGACCCCGCCCCGCACCTGGAGGCCGCGCAGCGCGTCCACGCCGCCCTCCTCGACCGCCTCTGGGACGCCGACACCGGCTGCTTCCGCGCCCGCGACCTGCGCGACGACCGGCTCCTGCCCGTCATCACCGCCGGCTCCTTCGGCCCCCTCCTCGACCCCGAGCTGCCCGCCGCGCACGTCCGCAACCTCGTCGACCTGCTGCTGTCCGCCCGGTTCGCGGGCGCCGCCGGATACCCCGTCCCCACCTGCGACATCCAGGCGCCCGCCTTCGACCGCGGCGGCTACTGGCGCGGCCCCACCTGGGTCAGCACGAACTGGCTGATCTGGTACGGCGCCCTCGCCCACGGCCTCCCCGTCGTCGCCGACCTGCTGTACGGCTCCACGATGCGGCTCGTCCGCCAGTCCGGGTTCCGCGAGTTCTTCGACCCCTTCGACGGCACCGGGCGCGGCAGCCACGACTACTCCTGGTCCGCCGCCCTCGTCCTCGACCTGCTCGGGGCCCGCCGCGCCCCGCAGGCCGCCTGATCGCCTACCGTGGGGGCATGCGCCTACTCCGGGGCCACCTGCCCTCCGCGGTCCGCGACGCGCTCACGATCGAACGCGGCGAACGCGTCCTCGCGTCCGCCCCCACCCGCGGCGGCTCCCACGTGGTCGCCACCACCGCCGCCCTGCACGTCCCGGCCCCGTCCGGCGGCTTCGTCCGCATCCCGTGGGAGCGCGTCGACCAGGCCACCTGGAAGGACGGCTGGCTGCACGTCGAGGAGACCTCCGGCGGCGCGGAGCACCACGTCCGCCTCACCGAGCCCGGCTCCGTCCCCGAGACCGTCCGGGAACGCGTCACCGCCACCATCGCGGTGACCCACCAGGCGCACCTCCCCGGGGGCGGGAAGGTGCGCATAGCGGGCCGGCGCCCCGCCACCGGCGGGGACGTGCGCTGGACGTTCGTCTTCGACGCGGGCCTCGACCCCGACGACCCGGGCCTGCGCGCCCAGGCCGAGCAGGTCCTCGAGGCCCTGCGCCGCCAGACGGGCCTCTAGCCCGGATAGACCTTCGGCTCGTCCTCGGCCTGGTGCCGGCCGGACTTCTGCTGCGGCACCTTCTCCTTCGCGGTCGAGGCCATCTCGCCGGCCTTCTCCCGCGCCGCACCGGCGAACTCGCCGCCCTTGGCGCGCAGCATGCCCGCGGCCTCCTGCACGTTGGGGTTCTCCGACACCTGCCGCGAGAGGCGCTTGATCTGCTCGTAGCGTTCCCGTCCGGCCTTCGTCCCGAGGACGTAGCCGATCGCGGCGCCTGCCATGAACATCATGCGCGACTTCATGTTCAACTCCCTTTGGGGGCCGATCGTCCACACTCCATACCCGAGAACGCCGCCCCCACCCGCGACGCGTGCGCGAACAGCCCCGCACATGCGCTAACCTAGACGCGCTGGCAGGGGCCGAGGCCCCGCCGGACGCACGATCCCGCGTAGCTCAATCGGCAGAGCAGCCGGCTGTTAACCGGCAGGTTATTGGTTCGAGTCCAATCGCGGGAGCCGAAGCAGGTGGCGTGCTCGGGGGTGATCCCCGGACACCCGATGTGGGGGCTTCGCCCCCACGCCCCCTCCCGGGTTGAGGGCGGTGTTTTCTTCTTGTGGTCCTGTCCCTTTGGGACGGGACCCTTTTTGTTACTGGCGGGAGAGGACGCGGGTTATGCCGGCGGCGATCGTGGTGGCGAGGATCCAGCCCGAGGCGATCAGCGCGGCCGCGAGCCACTGGTAAGGGCCGCGCGGGTTGAAGGCCGGCTCCTGGCCGAAGCTGATGATCGGCAGGAGCAGGTCGAGGGTGTAGAGGAACGGGTTGAAGGCGGGCGCCTCGTCCTTCTTGAGGGGGACGGGGTGGTGCGCGGCGAACAGCACGGTTCCGATCGCGAGGAGAGCGGCCAGGAGGATTCCCGCGCGGAGCGGACGGTAGCCGTAGCCGACGGTCCAGTCCTGGGCGACGCCCCAGGCGCGGGCAAGGGGCGGGAGGGTGCGCCGGCGGCGGCGTTGCTTGGCCAGGCGGACGGTGCGGGCCTCGGCATCGCGGCCCATGCCCTGGAAGACGGCCGCGAGCTGCTCGTAGGGCTGCGGGTGGTAGCCGTCGGCGGCGTCCAGCCAGGCGAGGCGGGCGGCGAGCGGGCCGGGCTTGTCGATGGCCTGGTAGACGAACCCGTCCAGCTGAGGGCGGGCGGGCCAGCGGGCGGGGTCGTCGCGGAGGATCTCGATGCGGGCGTGCCGCAGGTCGACCGTCCCCTCGGTGAGCGTGCAGCGCGAGAACCAGAGCATGTCCGCCCGTACGCGCCGGAGGCCGAGCGCGAGGTCGTCGTAGCCGCTGATCGTCGCGTCGTCGAAGCCGAGCTCGCCGACGCGGGCGCCCGCGAGGGACATGCGGCCCGTCGCGGTGAACCCGTTCCGGCAGTTCAGGACGCCGCTGATGGTCAGGCCGTAACCGATGAGCGATCGACCGCCGGGGTTGGACAGCTGCGCGCCGTCCAGCTCGACGCTCGCCCCGAAGACCGAGTCGATCAGGCGGATCTCGCCCTCGGTGCGCAGGCCCTCGCCGGCGAGGCCGCCGGTGACCTCGGCGCGGCACAGGCCGAGCGCTTCCCCACCGGGGTCGCTGAGGTGCGCGCCGGCGAAGTCGGCCGTGCCCTGGACGGTCGCCGAGTCCAGGCAGACCCGGCCGCGCGTCCGGAACCCGTTCGCGGCGCGCAGGCTGCTGCCGACGGTGATCAGCCGCGCGTTCAGCGCGGTGCCGCCGGGGGCGTCGAGCTCGGCGCCGCTGAGCAGGAGGGTGCCGCCGATCGCCGCGGAGCGCATGCCGACCTTGCCCTCGGCGCGGAACCCTCCGTCCAGGACGGCGGCCCCGTCGATCCGGGCGCGGTCGGCGTCGAGGGCGGTACCGCCGGGGTTGGACAGCCGGGCGCCGGTCAGAACGAGGCGCCGCCCGATCCGCGCGTCCGGCAGGCGGACCTCGCCGTCGGCGGTGAGACCCCGCGCGTGCAGCCCGGACGGCAGCTCGATCCCCTCGGCGTCGAGCGCGACGGCGCCGGGGTTGGACAGGCGCGCGCCGTCGAGGACGCAGGTACCGCCGACGTGCGCGCCCTGCAGCATGACCTCGCCGGTGACCTCGGCATCGGCGGCGTCGATGTTGCGGGCGACGGTCAGCGCGTACGCCTCGACGTCCGCGAGGCGGGCCGCGCGTAGCGACAGCGTCCCGTCGATCCGGGTGCCGACGAGCTGCAGCGGGCCGTCGAGGCGGCAGTTGCGCAGCCACAGCAGGCCGTCGACCTGCGAGTCCGAGGCGAAGA
The DNA here is from genome assembly GCF_040299565.1 of Spirillospora sp. NPDC000708. Classification (NCBI taxonomy): domain Bacteria; kingdom Bacillati; phylum Actinomycetota; class Actinomycetes; order Streptosporangiales; family Thermomonosporaceae; genus Spirillospora; species Spirillospora sp. NPDC000708. Next base: position 16,904 of record NZ_JBEPCJ010000083.1, on the reverse strand, counting down.
GGGCGGGCAGCCGGGAGCCGGTCAGGCTGAACTGCCGTATCCGGGTGGCGTAGAGGGCGGGCGGCTCGTCGAACACGCAGTCGCGCATCAGCACCGCGTACCGGACCTCGGCGAAGGACAGGTCGAGCACGCCGGTGATCCGCGCGCCCGTGAGCCGCACCGCCGGGACCTGCCCCGCGTCGGCCGGGCGGGCGCCCAGCAGCAGCGCCGAGACGACCTCGCCGCGCACCGCCTCCCCGGTCCCGGTCAGATCGACCTTGCCCGCGTTCGGGAACGCGTCCCAGAGCGCTCGTTCCGCGTCCGACAGATCCTCGATATCCATTTGGCCCTCATGCATACACCGCCGCGGCGGGCGGCGCCACGCCACCGGCCCTAGACTCGCGTTCATGCTGCGTCTGGGCTTTCCGGTGATCGGTGTGACCGACCTCGCGCGTGCCGTGGCGTTCTGGACGGCGGCGCTGGATCTCGTGGCCGTCCCGGACTGGGAGAGCCCGAACTGGCGGACGCTGGACCACGCGGACGGGTCGGGACGGGCCCTCGGGCTGATGCGCAGCGGGTCGCCCGCCGAACCCCGCCCGCGCCTGCACCTCGACCTGTTCGTGGACAGCACCGCCGAGCAGGAGACCGAGGTCGAGCGGCTGGTCGCGCTCGGCGCGAGCCGCGTCGACTGGGACCTGTACCCGCCGGACCCCGACTTCGTCGTCCTCGCCGACCCCGACGGCAACCCCTTCTGCGTCGTCGACCTGAGCCGCGCCCCGTCCGGCTCGGGCTGAACTTCGTCCCCTGCGGACGGGTCGCCGTCCGAGGTGGTGCCGTTAGTGTCCGGGGATGGACATCGGCGAATTCATCACCGTTTTCAGGGACGGGGGTGTCCGGGCCTGGCTCGACTGGGACGCGCTCGAAGGCGCCGGTTGCGCGGTCCGCGAGCGGTTCAGCCGGTCGCCGGACGTTCTGGGCGGCCTCTTCACCGTCTGGTACCAGACCGCGGACGGAACCGACGGGGACTGGCGCAATCCCGGTGACCGGCCCCTCCGAGTGGCGGAGTGCGCGGACGCGATGGACATCTGGCCCGCCGACCGGCGGGACCGGATCCACGGGTTCGCGGACGCCTTCAGCGGCGAGGACCGGCCGGTCCAGCTCGTCCTACCGGCCTACGCGGTGGGCGGCGGCGGGGCCGTGCTGCTCGACGGCACCCACCGGGCCGTCGCGGCGCACCTGTCGGGAGCCGACGTCCGCATCATGCTCTTCGTGCTGGACGGGCCGCTCGACCCGCGCGTGCTCCCGGACCTCGGGCACCACCGCTGACGGCTCAGGAGGGCGCGCCGCCGCCCGTGGTCTCCGGCGGCGGCGCGTACTCCGCGATCGCCCGGCGCATGGAGTGGTCGAGCAGCAGGTTCCGCAGCGACTCCCACCGCTCGGATCGGCGGAGCCTCAGCACGGAACCCAGGACGACCGTCCAGAGGACGGCGGCCAGTAGTGCCGCGAGGGCGAAGAGCCAGGCCCGGGGTGCGGTCACCACCGTGAGGTCCACCGCGCCCAGCCCGATCGGGACCAGCGTGGCGGTCAGGATGTTGATCTCGGACTCGGTGGAGTCGACGCTGAAGCCGGCGGCATGGTTCTTGAGCCATGTCTTGGCATAGACGAAACGCTCGTAGGTCAGCGAATCCCGGTGGTAACCGCCGATCCACCGGCGCTCACCGGAGCGCCGGCCCTCCTCGTCCAGAGCGGCGAGATAGGGATGCGCCTCAAGGAACTCCCCGTACCGGACGGGGCCGACCAGTTCCGCGAGCGCCGCGGAGGGGTCGTCCCGCGATCGGAAGGGCGGCAGCCTTTCGAGGAGCGCGACGAACTTGAACCCCAGCTCGCGGCACACGTAGCCGACCACGTACCCGATGGCGAGGACCGCCAGGGCCGCGATGAGCGAGACGAGCACGGTGGACTGGCCGAGGCCCTTGACGACCTTCGCGCCGGACGTCCGCGAGACGAGGAAGGCGACCTCGGCGACGACGCACACGCCTGGAGCGAGAACGCTGGTGAGCTGGAGGGAGACGTAGAAGGAGAACCGTCCCTGCGCCACCTTCGCGGCGCCCAGGATGCTGTTCAACGGGTCCACCGGCACCTCCCCGCCCGAGCGTAACGATGATCTCGGCGGCCGGGGCTGTCCGGCTGTGGCCGGTCCGGCTCCGCGCGGCCCGCCCCGCCGGCGGTGGTCCAGCGCGGGCGCCCGCCCGCGTCCGGCGGGGAATGTCGGTGGCGGGTGGGAGGGTGCGGCGCGTGGGGATTCATGTGGCGAGCCGGCGGCGGGCGCCGGCGTCGGTGGAGGCGGAGTGGCCGGGGGCGGTGGTGCTGGACGTGACGTCGCGAGGCGCCCAGCCGTGGGTGCGGTTCAGCCCGTTCTACCCGCACGGCGGCATACCGGTGCCGTTCTCGGACGGGGTGACGGGCGCGTCGGTCGAGGGGATCTGGCAGGCGCTCAAGGTGTTCGAGGGTACCGACGTCGACCCGGCCCGGCTGGCGATCACGTCGATGAAGGGCATCAAGCGGACGGTCCGCAAGTACGGGGCGGTGCGCGGGCACCGGGCGGGGCTCGACGGCGACGAGCTGCTGCCGTACGGGCGGGCGCGCCGGGAGATCTACCTGCCCGCGTACCGGTGGGTGTTGGAGAACAGGGTCGCGGACCTGGTCGAGGAGGTGCGGCGGCTCGGCGAGGTGGTGCTGCTCGACTACACCGTCAACGGGGACGTGGACGACCTGTCCAAGCCCCTGTCGCACGCGGCGCTGATCGGGCTGTACGCCGAGGGCCGGTGGCCCTGACCGGCGCGGACGCCGCCCCTGCGATGGCGTCCGCGCGGAGGGCCGCCCGGCCCGGGGGTCAGGCGCGGCCGCGGGTGAAGCGGCCGGCGAACGCCCAGCCGAGGCCGAGCAGCACGCCGCCGATCGCGGCGACGAGGCCGAGGGCGGGGGTGTCGAGCACGGCGAGGAGGGCGATGAGGAGCCCGTAGAGGATCGTGAGGGCGAACAGGGCGGCCCGGACGGGGTTGTTGTTCATGCCCGCAATGCTTCCGGTGGCGGGGCGGCAGTACTATCCACCGGTCGGTGGACAGGGCGGACGGGCCGCGCGGCACGCCGGGGGAGCGGACAGGACATGAGCGGTGGCGACCCGGCGGCGGCGCGGGCGGAGGACGTCTGGTACCGGTCGTATCCCTTCTGGGACGCCTACTTCGCGCTGGTGCTGGTCGGCACGATCGCGGCGACGGCGGCGGACGGGCTGCCGCCGGGGCGGCGGTCGGCGGCGATCCTGCTGCTGGTGCTGCTGAGCACGGCGTACGTGGCGGTCGGGCGGAAGGCGCTGCGGTCCCGCGAGGAGCGGCGGCCCGGCTGCCGGCTGTACGCGGCGGCGCTGGTGCTGATGTTCGTGCCGGCGACGCTGCTGGCGCCGGTGACGTCGACGGGCCTGGCGGCGCTCGCCCCGCAGGTCTACATGGTGTACGGCACGGCCCGCGGGTTCGTGCTGATGATGGTGCTGTTCTCCGGCGCGGTCGGGTCGGCGATGGTGGCGTCCGGCGCGGGCGTGACGCTGACGCTGGTGATGATGCTGGTCGGCATCGCGTGCAGCGCGCTGCTCGCCACCTTCATCGGCCGGCTCAGCGCGCAGAACCGGGAGCGGGCCCGGCTGATCGACGAGCTGGACCGCACCCGGGACGAGCTGGCGGAGGTGAGCCGGGAGGCGGGCGTGCTCGCCGAGCGGGAGCGGCTCGCCCGCGACATCCACGACACGATCGCGCAGGGGTTCACCAGCATCGTGATGCTGGTGCAGGCGGCCGAGGCGGAGGTCGGGCCGAACCGGCACCTGGAGCTGGTGGCGCGGACGGCGCGGGAGAACCTCGCCGAGACGCGGGGGCTGGTCGCGGCGCTGGCACCGCCCGCGCTGGCGGCGGGGTCGCTGGCGGAGGCGCTGCGGCGGCTCGCCGCGGACTTCGCGCTGCCCGTCGACCTGGACGTGGAGGGCGAGCAGCGGCCGCTCGGACCGGCGGCGGAGGTGGTGCTGCTGCGGGTCGCGCAGGAGTCGCTCGCGAACGTCCGCAAGCACGCGGGCGCGCGGTCGGTGTGGATGTCGCTGGAGTTCGCGCCGGACGCGGCGCGGCTGACGGTCGCCGACGACGGCCGGGGCTTCGACCCGGAGGCGGTCGCGTCCGGGTTCGGGCTGCGCGGCATGCGCGGGCGCGTCGAGCAGGCGGGCGGCGCCCTCGCCGTGCGCAGCGGCGCCGGGGAGGGCGCCGTGGTCGAGGCGGTGCTGCCGTGCTCCGCGTGATGATCGTGGACGACCATCCGATCGTCCGGGAGGGGCTGCGCGGGATGCTGGCGGCCGAGCCCGGTCTGGAGGTGGCGGCGGAGGCGGCGAGCGGGGACGAGGCGGTCGCGCTGGTGCCGCGGGTGCGGCCCGACGTGATCCTGATGGACCTGCGGATGCCCGGCGGCGACGGGGTGAGCGCGATCGAGCGGCTCGGCCCGGGGCACCGGGTGCTGGTGCTGACGACGTTCGAGGACGACGCGGACATCGTCCGCGCCGTCCGGTCGGGGGCGGCGGGCTACCTGCTGAAGGACGCGTCCCGCACGGACCTGGCCGCCGCGATCCGGGACGTCGCGGCGGGCCGGACGGTGCTGTCGCCGTCGGTGTCGGCGCGGCTGGACGCGGCGCGGGCGAGCGAGGAGCGCGAGGCGGGTACGGCGCCCGCGCCCGCCGTGCTGTCGGCGCGGGAGGCGGAGGTCCTCGCGCTGGTCGCGCGGGGGCTGACGAACGCCGAGATCGGGGCGCGGCTGTTCATCGGGCAGGCGACGGTGAAGACGCACCTGCTGCGGGTGTTCGCGAAGCTCGACGTGTCGGACCGGACGGCGGCGGTGATGGCCGCGATCGAGCGGGGCGTCCTGCCGCCGCCCTGACACCCGTCGCCCGAAGCGGGGTCACTCCTCGGTGGCGGGGCTGCCGCCCCCGACGACCTCGGCGAGCAGGTCCTCCTCGGTGGCGCCGCGCCGCCAGTAGCCGGTGAAGGTGACGTCGCGGCGGTGCAGGCCGCGCTCGTTCACCAGGTGCCGGCGCAGCGCCTTCACGGTGGCGGACTCGCCCGCGATCCACGCGTACGCGCCGTCCGGGACGGACGAGCCGCGCACCGCGTCGAGGAGGCCGCCCGCGGAGACCCAGCCGATCTCCGCGTCGGCGTCGCTCGGCAGGTCCTGCCGGTCGCCCGGGTGCGGGGTCTCGACGAACACCCGCGCGGGCGTCCCGGCGGGCAGCCAGGCGAGGTTCCCGGCGATGGCGGGGAGCGCGGTGAGGTCGCCCGCGATCACGACGGGCCGTCCGGGCGGCGGGCGGAAGTCGCAGCCGCCGTTGTCGGGCCCGGTCGGGCCGAGCACCGCGACGCGGTCGCCGGGGCGGGCCGCCGACGCCCAGCGGGACGCCGGGCCGGACGTCCCGCCGGGGTGCAGCGCGAAGTCGACGTCCAGCTCGCCGGGGCGCTGCGCCCGCACGGTGTAGGACCGCATGATGCCGCGCTCGGCCGGGTCGAGCGCGCGCCAGTCGGCGAACCAGGTGTCGGCCGACCGGTCGTCCGGGATGACGGGCGCGTCCTGGTGCGGATGCGGCAGGAAGATCTTGAACCGCTGGTCGCGCCCGCCGCCGGCGAAGCCGCCGGGGCGGCCGTCCAGGCACGTCCCGCCGAAGGTGACCCGGACCATCGAGGGGCCGAGCGGCGCGGACCGCAGGACGTGCAGGTCGAAGAAGGCGTACGGGTGGCTGGGGGTCCTCATCGCTGTGCCTTTCGGTGGACGCGGGCCGGCGGTCGCGGCCGCTGGGTCAGCCGGTCTTCTTCGCGGTGCGGACGGTCTGGGCGAGGGCCTCGATGATCGGCGCGCACCCCTCGTAGGAGAAGCGGGGCTCGGGCTGCCAGGCGATGACCTGGCCGGCCTTCACCGCGGGCAGGTCCTTCCAGGACGGCTTCGAGCGGAGGTCCTTCGGCTGCAGGGCCTGCGTGCGGCTGTCGAGCATGATGACGTCGGCCTTGTACTTGTCGGCGTTCTCCCAGCTCAGGTCCTCGAAGTAGCCGTCCTGGCCGAGCTTGTCCGGCACGATGAGGTCGAGGCCGAGCTCCTTGAAGTAGATGAGGTCGGTGTTCTTGTTCGGGCTGGAGGCGTAGAACAGGTCGGGGCTGGCGGACGCGGCGAGGACCTTCAGCCCGGCGTTGGCCTTCACGGCGGCGCGCAGCGACTCGACGGCCTTGTCGAAGCGGGCCTTGGCGGCGGTGACCTTGGCGGACCCCAGGTCGGCGCCGAGCGCGGCGGCGAGCGCGGCGGTCCGCTCGATCGGCTTCGGCAGCGCGACGGAGCCGGCGGAGATCGCGACCTGCGGCGCCAGCGCGTAGATCTTGTCCTTGCTCTCGGCCGGAACGTAGAACAGCTCGTCCTTGATGAACATGTTGTCCACGAGCAGTTCGGGGCGGAGCGAGGCGTACTTCTCGATGTTGAACTCGCCGTAGGCGTTGCCGATGATGGTCAGCCGGTCGACGGGCAGGTTCCCGGCCTGGGGGTCGGGCTTGCCGTCCTTCAGCTTCGTCGGCCCGTAGACGCCGACGATCTGCCGGTCCACGCCGAAGTCGTAGAGGGCGGCGAGGGCGCCGACGTATCCGACGACGCGCGTCGGGCGCGACTTGAGCTTCACGGCGGTGCCGCGGTCGTCGGTGAAGGTCCAGGCGCCGCCGGACGGGGACGCCTCGCTCTTCCCGCCGCCGCCTCCGCCGCACGCGCTGATCAGGGCGCCGAGGGCGACGGCGCCGCCGGCGCCGAGAAGGCCGCGGCGGGTGAGGGAGGGGGAGGGGGATGTCCACATTTTCGGCTGCTCATCTCTCATCGAACGCTATGGCCGGATTCCGGCCCGATGGGCGCTTAGGTTAACCTAACCTAAGTCGTTGTCCAGTGGCAGGGGGCGGGTCGTCGCCCCCGTCCGTCCCCCCGGAGCCAGCCCGTGCCGTTGACCAGAACCGCGCCACCGACGGCCCCAGCGCCCGCGCCCGCCGCACGTCCGCCGGCACCCGCGCGGCGCCAATCCGCCTGCGCGTTAGGGCTGGTCGCGGCGGTACTGCTGCTCCTGACCGTGCTCGTCCTGAGCCTCGCGGTCGGCGCGAGACCGCTGTCGGTCGGCCAGGCGTGGGACGGGCTCCTGCACCGCGGGTCGGGCTCCTACACCGTCGTCCACCAGATGCGCCTGCCGCGCACCCTGCTCGGGCTCCTCGCGGGCATCGCGCTCGGGCTGGCCGGCGCGGTGATGCAGGCGCTCACCCGGAACCCGCTCGCTGACCCCGGCCTCCTCGGCATCAACGCGGGCGCGTCCGCCGCCGTCGTGTCCGCGATCTCCTTCTTCGGCATCGTCTCGTTCGCCGGGTTCGTGTGGTTCGCGTTCGCGGGCGCCGGGGCGGTGGCCGTGCTGCTGTACGCGGTCGGCGGCGGGCGCGGCGCGACGCCCGCGCGGCTCGCGCTCGCCGGGTCCGCGCTCAACGCCGCGCTGTACTCCTACGTCAACGCCGTCCAGCTGCTCGACACCGCGTCCCTCGACCGGATGCGGTTCTGGACGGTCGGGTCCCTCGCCGCCGCGCAGATGTCCACGGTCGAGAAGGTCGCGCCGTTCGTCGCGGTCGGGCTCGTCCTGGCGCTGCTGCTGGCCCGCCCGCTGAACGCCATGGCGATGGGCGAGGACGCGGCGCGCGCGCTCGGCGCCCGCCCCGGGCGCGCCAAGATCCTGGCGATCGCCGCCGTCACGCTGCTGTGCGGCGCCGCGACCGCGGCCTGCGGGCCGATCATCTTCGTCGGGCTGATGGTGCCGCACCTCGTCCGCGCGCTGACCGGGCCCGACCTGCGCTGGCTGCTGCCGTACTGCGCGGTGCTCGCGCCCGCGCTGATGCTGGCCGCGGACGTGCTCGGACGCGTCGTCGTCCGGCCGTCCGAGCTCCAGGTCGGGATCGTGATGGTGGTCGCCGGCGGGCCGGTGTTCCTCTACTTCGTCCGGCGGCCGCGCAGCAAGGCGGTCGCGGCGTGAAGCCCGCCGTCGTCAGGACGCCGAACGGGCTGTCGCTGCGGTTCCGCCCGCGCGCGCTCGCGGTCGCCGTCCTCTGCCTGCTCGTCGCGCTGGGCGTCAGCGTGCTGCTGATCGGCAGCGGCGACTTCCCGATGGGCCCCGCCGGCGTCGTCCGGACGCTGCTGGGGAACGGCACGCCCGCCGACTCGCTGATCGTGAACGAGATCCGGCTGCCCCGCGCGGCGGCCGGGCTCGCGGTCGGCGCCGCGCTCGGGCTGGCCGGCGCGATCTTCCAGTCGCTGACCCGCAACCCGCTCGGCAGCCCGGACGTGCTCGGCTTCACCCAGGGCGCGGCGAGCGGCGTGCTCGGCGTGATCGTGCTGACCGGCGGCGGCAGCGCGGCCGTCGCGGCGGGGGCCGTCGGCGGCGGGCTGCTCACCGGCGCCCTCGTGTACGCGGTGGCCGGCCGGCACGGCGCGCACGGGCAGCGGCTGATCCTCGTCGGCATCGGCGTCGCCGCGATCCTCACCGGTGTGAACGGCTACCTGCTCACCCAGGCGAAGATCACCGACGCGGCGCGCGCCGTGCTGTGGCTGACCGGCAGCCTGGACGGCCGGGACTGGGCCGACGCGGCGCCCGTCCTCGCCGCCCTCGCCGTGCTCGGGCCGCTGGTGGTGATCGGCTGCGGGCGCGCGCTGCGGATGCTGGAGATGGGCGACGACGCGGCGCACGGCCTCGGCGTCCCGATCGAGCGGGTCCGGCTGATCATGCTGGCCGCGGCCGTGCTGCTCGCCTCGCTCGCCGCGGCGGCCGCGGGGCCGGTGTCGTTCGTGGCGCTGACCGCGCCGCAGCTCGCCCGCCGGCTGACCCGCACGCCCGGGCCCAACCTGCTGCCGTCCATGTGCATGGGCGCGGCGCTGCTGGTGGCGGCCGACTGGGCCGCGCAGCGCGCGTTCACCGGCCACCAGCTCCCGGTCGGCGTGGTGACCGGGCTGCTCGGCGGCGGCTACCTGGTCTGGCTCCTCGTGACCCAACGCAAGACGGGACGGATCTGAATGAAGGACGCGAACGCGCGGCTGAGCGGCACGGGCCTCACCCTGGCCTACGACAGGCGCACCATCGCGCGCGACCTCGACGTCGCGGTGCCGGACGGCTCGTTCACCGTGATCGTCGGGCCGAACGCGTGCGGCAAGTCGACCCTGCTGCGGGCGCTCGCGCGCATCCTCAAGCCCGCGTCCGGCACCGTCGTGCTGGACGGCGAGCCGATCGCGGCATGGCCCGCCAAGAAGCTCGCCCGCACCCTCGGGCTGCTGCCGCAGTCGTCGATCGCGCCGGAGGGCATCACGGTCGCCGACCTGGTCTCGCGCGGCCGGTACCCGCACCAGGGGCTGCTGCGGCAGTGGTCCCGCGAGGACGAGCGGGTCGTCACCGAGTCGATGGAGGCGACCGGCGTCGCCGCGCTGGCGGACCGCCCGGTGGACGAGCTGTCCGGCGGGCAGCGGCAGCGGGTGTGGATCGCGATGGCGCTCGCGCAGCAGACGCCGCTGCTGCTGCTGGACGAGCCGACCACCTACCTCGACATCGCCCACCAGATCGAGGTGCTGGACCTGTGCGCGCGGCTGCACGAGGAGGGCCGCACCGTCGTCGCCGTCCTGCACGACCTGAACCACGCGGCGCGGTACGCCACCCACATGATCGCGATGCGGGACGGGGCGATCGTGGCGGAGGGCGAGCCGGGGGCCGTGGTCACGGCGGAGCTGGTCGAGGAGGTGTTCCGGCTGCCGTGCCGGGTGATCGACTGCCCGGAGACCGGGACGCCGCTCGTCGTCCCGGCGGCGCGCGCGGCCCGCACCGCCCGCGCCGCTCGCGCGGAGTCCCACCAGGTCGGCTGAGGTGCGGCGGGGTGATGGGGGACACAGGCGGCGGACCCCGGAAATAGTTGTACGCTTATAACCGTTGTACGCGTACAACGATTGGAGTCCGCTTGACCGACCTCACTCCCCGCCGCCGGATCCTGGTGCTGGCCATCTGCTGCATGAGCCTGCTCATCGTCAGCCTGGACAACACCATCCTGAACGTCGCGCTGCCCACGCTGCGGCGCGAGTTCCACAGCTCGGTGTCCGGCCTGCAATGGACCATCGACGCCTACCTCATCGTCCTCGCCTCGCTGCTCATCCTCGCCGGCTCCACCGCCGACCGGATCGGCCGCCGCCGCGTCTTCCAGACCGGGCTCGCGCTGTTCGTGCTCGGCTCGGTGCTGTGCAGCCTCGCCCCGTCCCTCGGCTGGCTCGTCGGCGCCCGGGTCGTGCAGGCCGTCGGCGGCTCGATGCTCAACCCGGTCGCCATGTCGATCATCACGAACGTGTTCACCGAGCCCCGCGAGCGCGCCCGCGCCATCGGCGTGTGGGGCGCCGTCGTCGGGCTCAGCATGGCGATGGGCCCGCTCGTCGGCGGCGTCCTCGTCGACTCGGTCGGCTGGCGCTCCATCTTCTGGCTGAACGTGCCGATCGGGCTGGCCGCGCTCGCGCTGACCGCGCTGTACGTGCCGGAGTCCCGCGCCGAGCGGCCGCGCCGCGCCGACCCGGCCGGCCAGCTCTTCATGATCGCGCTGCTCGGCACCCTGACCTACGCGATCATCGAGGGCCCGGGCCGCGGCTGGGGCGACCCCGCCGTGCTCGGCGCCGCCGCCGTCGCCGCGCTCAGCCTCGCCGGGTTCGTCCGGCACGCGCTGCGCACCCCCGAACCGCTGATCGACCTGCGCTTCTTCCGCAGCGTCCCGTTCGCCGGCGCGACCGTCATCGCGGTGTCGGAGTTCGCGGCGCTCGGCGGGTTCATGTTCCTCAACGCCCTCTATCTGCAGGACGTGCGGGGGATGTCGGCCCTGCACGCCGGCCTCTACCTGCTGCCGATGGCCGCGATGAGCGCCGTGTTCGCGCCGCTGTCCGGGCGCCTCGTCGGCAGCCGCGGGCCCCGCCCCTCGCTCGTCGTCGCGGGCGCCGCGACGCTCGCCAGCGCGGTGCTCATCGCCGCGTTCGACGCCGAGACCCACGACGTCACGCTCTTCATCGCCTACGTCCTGTTCGGCATCGGGTTCGGCATGGTCAACTCGCCGATCACCAACACCGCGGTGTCCGGGATGCCGCGCGCGCAGGCGGGCGTCGCCGCCGCCGTCGCGTCCACCAGCCGGCAGGTCGGCCAGGCCCTCGGCGTCGCGGTGATCGGCGCGGTCCTCGCCGCCGGCACGTCCGGCGCGCGCTCCGGCGGGACCGGCTTCGTGGACGCCGCCCGCCCGGCATACTGGGTGCTGGCCGGCTGCGCCGCCGTCGTGCTGGTGCTCGGCGTGCTCACCACCGGGCGCCGCGCGGCCCGCAGCGCGGAGCGGACGGCCGCGCTGTTCGAGACCGCCGAGCCGGCCCCCGGCGAACACCACGTGACGGGAGCGAGCACCCGATGAAGCAGCCCGGCCCCGCGTCCGGCAGATCGTCCGCCCCCGCGGCGGGCGACCAGCCGGACCTGGCCGCCCGCGCCTGGCGCAACCTCGGCATCCTCATGCACGAGCGCAGCGACCGGCGCGCCGAGGTCACCGAGGCGCTCGGCATGAGCTTCTTCCGGGTCAAGGCGCTGCGCCGGCTGGCCGCCGCGCCCGAACCGCTCACCCTGCGCGGCCTCGCCGACCGGCTCGTCTCCGACCGCCCCTACGTCACCCTCGTGGTGGACGACCTGGTCGAGCGCGGCCTCGTCGAGCGCACCGCGAACCCGGCCGACCGCCGGTCCAAGCTCGTGACCGTCACCGCCGCCGGCCGCGCCGTCGCCGCCGAGGCCGAGCGGATCCTCAGCACCCCGCCGGCCGCCCTCTACGAGCTCTCCCCGGAGGAGCTGGCCGTCCTCGACCGGGTGGCCGCCCGGCTGGTCGAGGACGACTAGCCGGTCCTCACCGCTGGCCGGCCGCGTCCATGCGGGCCCAGTCGGCCTCCCACATCTCGTCGCGGCGGCGGTCGCAGCGGCGGCGGACCAGCAGGTACGCCAGCAGGATCGGCATCGCCACGCCGAGGACCGCGGCCGTCGAGGCGTAGGCCGCGTCGGTGACCGTCCGGCTGTGCGGGCGCGGGCGGACCGTCGGATCGCCCTTGGCGTCGATCCAGATCGTCCGGTGCGCGCCGACCTTCGCGTTCTTCCAGCTCGGCAGCGTCCCGGTGCGGGTCGCGCCGCCGGCGCCGGGCCAGGTCGCCTGCACGGTCTCGTGGATGTAGCGGTCGCCCGAGGAGCCGATGCCGCCCGTCGAGACGACGGTGGCGACCACCTGGTGCCGCTGCGCCCGCTCGGCGCGCTCGGCGGCGCCGCCGGCGTGGTACGACCACGTTCCGGCCCAGAACGCCAGCGGCGGTGCCACCGCGAGCATCAGCAGGAGCAGCCCCAGCGCGATCGTCCGCTGCACGCGGTCGATGTGCCTGCGCAGCTCGTTGTGCTCCAGGCCGAGCCTGCGGCGCAGCCTGACGGCCGGTCCGCCGCCACGTCCGGCGCGGGACCCGCGCATCTGCGTCACCTCCCCGGGGCGTGCCCACCCGGCAGGGGGTCCTGGACCCTCATTCCCCAGGATATTCCCGAGTTCGAAGATCGGCACATGATCGGTGACCGAATCCTTTCCCAGGTGGGGCCCGGCACGTCGATGCGGTGGCCTGATGCGGGCCCCGCCTGGGCGGGGCCCCCCCCCCCCTCCCCGGGGCGCCCCGCTCCTGGGGGGGGGGGGCCCCCCCCCCCCCCCCCAACCCCCGGGCCCGCCCGCGGTTCCTCAGGGGGTTCGCGGGCCGGCCGGACGGGCGCCGTCCGCCGCCCGCACCAGCTCGTCCAGCCCGGCCTGCACGCCCTTCGCCAGCACGTCCAGGTCCGGCATCGCGTCGAAGTCGCCGGTGATCCCGAAATGGAGCGTCCCGCAGTACGACACGATCGCGGTCGCGACCCGGATGCCGCCGGTCAGCGGCACGTACGGGTGCATCTCCAGGACGCGGCGCCCCATCACGTACAGCGGGAAGTCGGGGCCCGGCACGTTCGTCGTGACCGTCTGCACGATGTCCTGGCGCAGCCGCACCGGGATCCGCGCGGCCAGCGACAGCAGCGCCGGCGCCACGGCCGTGTCGGTGAGCCGGGTGATCGCCTGCGTCCCGGCGGCCTGGTTGCTGCGCTTGACGTCGTCGGTCTGCTCGCGGACGCGGCGCAGCCGCTCGAGCGGGTCCTCCACGCCCACCGGCAGGTTCACGAACACGGCCGCGACCCGGTTGTTCAGCTCGCCGCGCTCGTCCGCGCCGCGGTGCGACACCGGCACCGCCGTCCGCACGACGGTGTCGTCCTCCAGCCGCCCGCGCGCGTTCAGCAGGTCGCGGTACCCGGCGGACACCGCGGTCAGCACGATGTCGTTGACCGTCCCGCCGAGCGCCTTGCGGGCCGCCTTCACCTCGTCCAGCGGCACCCGCTGCCAGCACCAGCGCCGGTGCGGGCCGATCGGCCCGTTCAGGCAGCCCGCCGACGGGCTGGCGAACCGGGCGGTCGCGCGGGTCAACCCGGACGCGAACTCGCGCAGCCGGTGCGCCTCCCGGACCGCGCCCGCGCTGCGCGCCACATCCGTGAGCTGGCGCAGCGGGCGGGTGACGGTGCGGCGCGCGGCGTCCGCCAGCAGCGCCAGGTCGGACGGCTCGGCGTCCGGCTCCCACGGCTCGGTCTCGCGGGGCTGCTCGAACTCGGGGGACAGGTCGAACAGCACGGTCGCGAGGTCCATGCCGGCGATGCCGTCCACCATGCAGTGGTGCACCTTCGCGATCATCGCCCAGCGCCCGCCGGTCAGGCCCTCGACCAGCCAGATCTCCCACAGCGGCTTCGCCGGGTCGAGGCGCTGCGCGAGGACCCGGCCGGACAGGTTGCGCAGCTGCTCGTCGTTGCCCGGCGCCGGGAGGGCGGTGTGCCGGACGTGGTACAGGATGTTGAAATGCGGATCGTCCACCCAGACGGGCCGTCCGAGGTGCAGGGGGACGCCCCGCACGCGCTGCCGGTACCGGGGGACGAGGGGCAGCTTCGCGGCGATCGTCCTGACCACGTCGCCGTACGAGGGCGCGGGCCCCTCGAAGACGACCACCGACGCGACGTGCAGGGGCGTGTTCTCGTCCTCCAGGAGGTAGAAGCTGGCGTCCAGTCCGCTCATCCGATGCACGGGCTCACCGTCTTTCTGCCGCGGTTCCGCGGGGTCGGGGGGGAAGCGCCACCGGCCGGGCCGCCGGGGCGCGGGCGGCGGAGCAAGTCACGCTAACCAGGCGCCGCGCGAACCACGGGAACAACGCGCCCGGTGTGAGCGATGTGGCAGCCGAGCATGGCCGGATCCGGCCATTTCTTCTCCGGCTCTTGCGTCCCGGGCGAACCGCGAGGTCAGCGCGCGGCCAGGCTCTCCGCCGGCTCCGCCGCGGGCTCCGCGCCGTCCCGCCGCGCCCCCGCCACCAGCGCCAGCACGGCGCCCAGCACGCACATCCCCGCCGTGATCCAGAAGATCTCCCGGTACTCCGCCCGCAGCGCGTCCCGCACCGCCGCCTTGTACACGGTCATCTCCTTCGCGAACTCCGCCTTCGACATCAGGAACGGCAGCGGCGGCTGCAGATGCGCCGTCAGCACGTGGAACCGGTGGAAGCCCCATGCCGACAGCGCCGAGATCCCGAGCAGCATCCCCATCATCCGCGCGACCACCACGGCCGCCGACGCCACCCCGTGCCGCGCCGGCGGCACGAACGCCAGCACCGCCGACGACACCGGAGCGATCACCAGGCCCAGCCCGAGCCCCGTCACCACGAGGTCGACGTCCATTCGCGGCAGCGGCCCGTACGACGCGTGCGCCAGGTCCGCCGGCCACCCCGCGATCAGCACGTAACCGACCGCGGAGACGAGCATCCCCGCCGCCATCGGCCACCGCTCGCCGACGCGCCGCGCGACGACCCCGCCCGCCACCGCCGCGACCGGCAGCGCCACCAGGAACCGCGTCAGCAGCAGCGCGCCCTCGGTCTCGTCCTTGTTCAGGACGGTCTGCGCGACGAGCACCACGTCCACCAGCGTCACCATCAGCGCCGCCCCCGACAGGAAGCTCACGCCCAGCGTCGCCAGCAGCGGCCCGCGCCGCACACCGCCGAGGTCCAGCAGCCTCGTCCGGGCCCTGACCTCCCACAGCACGAACACCGCGAGGACCACGACGCCCGCCGCCATCACGGGCAGCCCCCACGACGGCAGCGCCGACTTCTCCGGATCCGGGTTGTAGACCCCCACGACCAGCAGGGCGAGGCCCGCCGCCAGCAGCAGCCCGCCCACCACGTCCACGCCAGGGCGCGGCCCCTCCGGCCGCCCGCCCGGCACCGTGAGCTGCACCGCCACGATCGCGAGCACCGCCAGCGGCACGTTGATCCAGAAGATCGCGCGCCACTCCAGCGCCGCCGCGATCCCCGCCCCGTACAGCGGTCCGAGCACGCTCCCCAGCTCCTGCGCCGCGCCCACCGCGCCCAGCACCACCGGACGCCGCCGCTCGTCCCACAGGTCCCCGGCCAGCGCCATCGTCACCGGCAGCAGCGCACCGCCCGCCACCCCCTGGACGACCCGCCCCGCCGTCAGCACCGGCACGTCCTGCGCCAGCGCCGTCACCACCGACCCGGCCGCGAAGAACACCAGGCACGCCTGCAGCAGCGGCCGCCGCCCGAACCGGTCCGACAGCTGCCCGAGCAGCGGCATCGCCGCCACGTACCCGAGCAGGAACCCGGTGAGCACCGGCGTGATCCGCTCCAGCCGGTTCACCGGGACGCCCAGGTCCTTCACCACCGGCATCAGGATCGTCGTCACGACGTAGGCGTCCAGCGCGGCCAGCAGCACCACCGCGCCGCCGGCCCCGATCGCGATCCCGCGCCGCGCGGTCACTTCGGAGCGCTGATCTTGTAGGGGGCGTTGAAGTCGGTGAACGTGATCACCACGGCGCCCTGCCCCTTCGGGAACGCCCCCCGCACCTTCAGCAGCCGCCCGTCGGCCTTGCTCACCCACACCTGCCCGGCGAGATCGTCGCCGATCCCCGGGATCAGCCCCCCGACCTGGTCCTGCGGCAGCGTCGCCGCGACCCGGTAGGCCTCCTTGCCGTCCACCTTCTCCACGGCCTCGGCCTTCGGCGCCTGCAGCGAGCCCAGCAGCTTGGCGATGCCCCGGTTCGGGTCGAGCACCGCCGACGGGTCGTACACCGCCGACGCCATCGACTTCGGCAGCTTCCGCCAGCCGCCCGTCCCCGCGTCCAGGTAGAACGTGTCGCCCTTCGCGACGACCTTCGCCTCGACGTTCTGGCCCGACTGCTCGAGGGTCAGCGTCCCCTGCGCGTCGCCGTCCCGGAGCAGCTTCATGTCGCCGCCCTTGACCATGATCGGCGTCTTGCCGTCCGACGTCACCGTGAACGCGACGCTCTTCAGGTCCGCCATGGCGCCGGCCGACCGCTTCAGCGTCTGCGCCCCGTCGAAGTCCGCCTTCGGCGCCGGCTTGTCGGACCCGCCGCCCCCGCACGCACCGGCCAGCAGCACGAGCGACAGCGGGACAAGACCGAGGAATCGTCTGGACATACGCGGACCCTACCGACCGGTCACCCCGCCAGTCACTCGGCACCAGGTCTGACTTCCCCTAGTCCCGGAGTACGAGTTGATCGGCATTGCCCTTGGCGTCAGGCCGCTAGACGGCCTTCCTTCGGCGGGCGATGTGTGCGATCGCTGCATCGCTCCGACTCGCCCTGGGGGCTCGCTGCGCGATCAAGTTCTCGCAAGCTCGAACTTGGCTTCGCTCGCGATCGCGACGG
>NZ_JBEPCJ010000082.1:0-49569 GCF_040299565.1 Spirillospora sp. NPDC000708 | reverse complement strand
GACCTGCCCGCCGAGCCCGCCGAGATCCCCGCGCGCGAGCGCGCCGCGCACGGCCTGGAGGAGCTGCGCAGGGCTCACGGCGGGGGCGCGCGGCCCCGGATCGGTTCAGGCGGCAGGGGTCACGGTGAGGTGACGTTGATGCTGGGGTGGCCGCCGCTGCCGTTGCTGACGATGTAGGTGCCGGACAGCGATCCGTTGTGGCCGTTTCCGACCAGGCCGGCGCAGCCGCTGACGTTGCTGATCGGCAGCGACCCGGAGCCCGAGGCCGTCAGCGCGCCGGTCCCGTTGGTGTAGCTGCCGTTGGCCACGCCCGTGCCTCCGGCGCCGACGTCGAAACTGCAGCCGGTGGCCGACAGGTGCGTGGCGATCCCGGAGATGCTGCCCGCCGTCGTCGAGCCCGAGGTGGCGCCCGTGACGTTGACGCTCCACGGGAGGTTGGACGTGGTCACCGTGAAGGTGATCTTGATGCCGAGCACGGTGCCGGTGCAGCCGCTGAACGAGACGCTGCTGAGCGACCCGACGCTGAGCGGCGAGGCGCCGGACTTGGTGCCGTTCGGCACGCTGCCACTGGCGTGCGACGAGGTGCAGGTGATCGCCTGGTTGGTGGTCGTGTCCTTGAACACCAGATTGCCGGAGTTGGCCGCGGTGACGCTGCCGCCGTTGGTGACGGTGGCGGTGAGGTTCGCGGCGTAGGCGGTCGAGCTCAGGAGGAGCGCGAAGGCTGCGGTGCCGGCCGCGGTGAGCGCGGCGGCAGCGGATTTCCGCATGGTTCTGCCCTTCTTCGGGGTGGGACGCCGGGCCCTCGGGGCGGGGGCCCGGGCCTTTCTCGCGAGTGCGTGAGCTCACATTCACCTACTGGCCGGTACGGTAGGCAGGCCGGCGCGGGTCGGCAATAGCGGACGCGGCCTCTCGACGCGTTCCCCGCAAGTTCTGTCATCGAGTGAGTAAAACGAGCCGCGAACTTTTGCCGATCGTACGAACGGCTCTCCCCGGCGCGCGTGAGACGGCATGCTCATTGTCATCGCGTGAGCGCGCGGTCTGATATCCGAAAAGGCTTATCCGCCCGTTCCGATATCGGGGGCGGCCGGATGGATTCTGTCCGCATCGGGACGCGGCGGAGCCTTTTCTCGCGCCGGCGCCGGAGGTACCGTCGCCGGGCAGGTCTGAGGGCGGCCGCTCCCGCCCGGCCGGATCGGCGCCGCGGGCGGACCCCTGCCGCGTGCCCGCGGCGCGGCCGCGGTGCTGGAAGGAGGGACGGGAGCGTGGGGCCCGTGGTGCTGTCCCCCGGACTCGCCGAGGTGCTGCGGTCGAGACCGCCGAAGCTGTGCGAGGAGGTCTGCGCCGCCGTTCGCGCCGCCGTCCCCGCCTACGCGTCGGCCGACCGGACCTCGCCGTCGGCCTGCCGGATCGTCCAGGAGGCGATCCAGGCGTTCTTCGTCCGCGCCACGGGCCTGTCGCAGCCGCTGGACGGGCTGGACGGGCTGCTGCGGCTGTTCGGCGAGCAGGAGGGCGGCGCCGGGCGGAGCCTGGACACCGTGCAGGCGGCGATCGGCGTCGCGTTCCGCACGTCGTGGCGCCGCCTCGTCGAGGTCTGCGCCCGCCATCAGGTCACCGGACAGGACGTCGCGTGGCTGGCGGAGGTCCATTTCGCCCACAGGGATCGGGTCATCACCCAGATCGTCAAAGGCTATCTGCGAAGCGACGGGCGGACGGTGCAGGAGCGGGCCGCGCTGCGCCGGCGCCTGCTGCGCGGGCTCGTCGACCGCCCGCCGGCCGCACCCGCCGCGCTCGCCGACCTGGCCGTCCGGTCGGGGTGGAGCCTGCCGGCGGAGGCGACGCCCGTCGCCGTCCCGCCCGGGACCCGTTGGTCGCGCGATGCCGCGCACGGTGACGTCCTGGCCGACCCGGAGGGCGACGCGTACCGGTTGCTGGTGCCCGGCCCGTTCGACGCGGCGCGGCACGCCGTCTTCGGCACGCCCGTGACGGGCGGTCCGGTGGTGGTCGGCCCGACCGTCCCGCTCGGCGGGCTGCCCGACGCCATGCGCTGGACGCGGGAGGCGCTCGCGCTCACCCTCAAGGGCGTGATCGCCGAGGCGCCCGTCGTCCACGTCGACGACCATCTCCTCGATCTCTGGCTGTGCGCGGACCCGCACCTGACCGACCTGCTCGCCGAGCGCCTGCTGGGCGGCCTGGAGCACCTGCCCGAGGACAAGCGCACCGTCCTGGCGACGACGCTGCGGGTGTGGCTGGAGACCTGGTCGACGGTGACCGACGTGGGCGCCCGGCTGCATCTGCATCCGCAGACCGTCCGGTACCGGTTGCAGCAGGTCCGGCAGCTGATCGGCGATCCGCTGGAGGACCCGGAGGTCCGCTTCGCGGTGGAGGCGGTCCTGAGGGCGCGGAACCGGCGACCGGCCCCGGGAGGTCCGCGGGACCCGGCCCGCCCCGAGCAGCCGGGATCGGGTCGATGACGGGCCCGTCCCACGGACCGCTCGGGCGGCGCCCGGCGCTGGAGCCTCCGGCGCCGGAGGGGCTGGCCGAGGCGCGGCGCCTGCTCGCCGACCAGCTCCCGGTGATCACGAGCGAACTCGTGCCGAGCCTCGTGGAGGAGGTCATCGAGCGGGTCCGCGACAGCGTCCCGGACTATGCGCGTCCCCGTGGCGGCCCTTACGACCAGGTGCTCCGCGCCGCGACCGAGCGGAACATCATGGGCTTCCTCGACTGGATG
The DNA here is from genome assembly GCF_040299565.1 of Spirillospora sp. NPDC000708. Lineage (NCBI taxonomy): Bacteria > Bacillati > Actinomycetota > Actinomycetes > Streptosporangiales > Thermomonosporaceae > Spirillospora > Spirillospora sp. NPDC000708. Next base: position 46,841 of record NZ_JBEPCJ010000082.1, on the reverse strand, counting down.
GTCGATCCCGGGCGGCCGCTGGACAAGCGCGACGAGCTGTGCCGCAAGGTCGGCGCGTTCGAGGTGATGGAAGGACGGCCGCTGGCGGTGCTGGAGGCCGCCTACCGCATCGGGACGGGGGCGGCGTGGGCGCGGATCCGCGCCCAGCTGGCGGACCGGAGTGTCTCCGTCCAGGCCATCGCGGCGCTCGCCGAGGCCCTCGCGGAGTACATGGACCAGGCGGCGGCGCTGTCCCGGGAAGGCTACGAGCGGGCCCGGGACGTCGAGCGCACGGCCGCCCGGCTGCGGCTGCTGCGCGGCCTGGCGCGGGGCGAGCCCGCGACCGAGGTCCCGGCCGCCGCCGATTGGCGGCCGCCCGAGCAGGTCACCATGGTCGCCTTGCCGCCCGGCTCGCCGCTCGTCCGGCCGCTGTTGGACGCGGACGTGCTGCTGGACGCGGCCGACCCCGCGCCTTACCTGCTGGTGCCGGGCCCGTTCTCGCACGACCGGCGGGAAATGCTGGAAGCGTCCCTCGCCGGAGGATGGGCGGTGGCCGGGCTGACCGTCCCGCCGGCGTCCGCCGGGCACTCGCTGCGCTGGGCGCGCCGGCTGCTCGAACTGGCCACGGACGGCGTCGTGGAAGGCCCGGGGACCGGGGGAGGGGACGGGCGCGGCCTCCTGCTGTGCGAGGACCACATCATGACCCTGTGGCTGCTGGCCGACGAGCCGCTGATGGCGCGGATCGCGGACCGCGCGATCGTCCCGCTCGCCTGGGTGTCGGAGCGGCGCAGGCAGCGGCTCATCGAGACCCTGGAACTCTGGCTCCGCACGCGGGGCCGCGCCACGACGATGAGCCGCGAACTCGGCATGCACGTGCAGACCGTCCGATACCGGACGCGGTTGCTCGACCAGCTCATGGGCGACGACCTCGCCGACTCCGACCAGCGCTTCGCGATCGAGGCGTCGCTGCGCGCGCTCCGGCTACGCGGCCGCACCCCGAATGGCGAGTGAGCTCGTTCGCAGTGACATCCCGCGCGGACGAGTTCCTGGATCACGTACTCCGTAGTCTTACTGCACCCCGCACGGAATGAAGTGCGTGAACAGCGCGATGTACGTGTCCGAGACGTGGTGGCAGGCGATCCCGCGGCTTGGAAGCGCGCGGGTTCACCGATTTCCGACGCCCTATGGGCCGTGAACCCGCTCTCAGATGAGGGCTGTTTCGCTTTCCTGCGCGGGGTTCCTGCCCTTTCCGGGATGGGTGTTCGGTGCCGGCATCCTCCAGGCTCTGCCGCTGGCATCGGGCTCAGGAAACTTCAGCTTGGCCAACTCGGTCTGTCCGTAAGGGTGGCTGGGCGAGGCGGCTATGCAGTGGCCGTTCGGGGGGATCTCGCTCGCAGCGAGTAGAGGATCGGGAGGTAGGTGTCGCCGAACGGGAACCGACGGGTGCCGTCGGGGCCTTCGGGCAGGATGCGGCTTCCGGGGAATTCGACCTCGGTGTGCTCGGCGAGCCGGTCGATGATCAGTCCCGCTCCGGCGGCCGCTGTCACGATCTCGCCCACCGAATGCGGGTACTGGACCACCTCCTGTGCGCTCATCGGCAGGTCCGGGTCCGCATACGTGCCCGTGACGACCTCGCGCTGGGGCTCTCCTCCGCCGTAGGGCCAGTCGGCCACGAGCGGCTCATAGCTGGCGAGGGTCTGGTAGGCGGGATGCAGGTCGACCAGCACCAGCCTTCCACCTGGCCGCAGCGCCATCGCCGCACCGCGCATCCACGCGTCAAGGTCCCCGATCCAGCACAGCACCCCGTAGGTGGCGATCACGAGGTCGAACCTGCCCGCCAGATCGAACGGCAGGTTCTGCGTGTCCGCCTCGACGAAATCGGCGGTCAGCCCGGCGAGCTCGGCCAGCTCGCGTGCCCGGACGATCGCCGTCGACGAGAAATCGACACCGGTGACCCTGGCACCCAGACGGGCCCAGTTGAGTGTGTCCATGCCGAAGTGGCACTGCAGATGCAGCACATCCTGGCCGGACACATCACCGGCCAACTCCAGTTCGATCCCGTAGAGCGTCTGCCGGCCCGCCAGAAACGAATCAACGTCGTACAGCATGTCGTTGGGGGTCGTGCCATGTGCCTGGGCACGAGCATCCCAGAGGGCGCGGTTCACGGCGAGCCCGTCACCGGGAGAGTCTCCGTTCATGTCCGCAGTGTGGCAGGCCGCCCGGTGGGTCCCGCGCAGCCTCACCTCACCCGTCTGCTCGTGTTGATGCCTGCTCAACCGAAAGTGCGACAGAGCCGTTCTTGGCACCCACACGTTCAGGCCACGCTGATCGCCACCGGCCATCTTCGTGGCTTGCACCTTCGCTGCTGGAGCGAGCCGATCTCCCTCATTGCTTCCCCGAATTCTGGCGTGCTGTCGCGCCTCGTGCGCAACGAGTGTGGTCACTCCTACCGGGCCACGCCGAGCACACGCGTCTGTCGGTGCGGGCGGAGTTGAAGCCGGCACGCAAGGAGGCGTGGCAGTTGAGCTTCGATCCGTGAGTGGGTCGGGCACGCGCAGTGGAGGCCATTGCGGACCGGGCGCGGGCGCTTCGGGCCTCGGGCAGTGCTGCCGGTTGCGGTTTCTGGGCCACGGGCGCTGGGCTGGCCGGGGGGCGTCGCAGTAGTGGGCGCCGTCGAACTGGATCGGGGAGATGAAGTCTCGCAGCGGACACTGGTGATGCGCAGCTCCCCGGTTGGTCAGGTGGAAAGCGGGAGTTCCGCCCGGAACAGGTTTACCACCGCGTCTTGGTCCATGGCAGGTATGGCAGCCATGGCGAGCTTGCCAATGGCGCGACTTCGCTCGATGCTCGGTCCTTCGGGCGAGAGCATCAGCTGCATGATCTCCGCGGGAACGGCGCTGTTCCCGCCGTTGGGGGCGGTGTCGGTGCTGGGGGTGTTCCCGGCATCGGCGCCGGTGACTGGAGCAGCGCGCCGCTTTGCTCGGCATGGGCGCGCTCGACCAGGTCGACGCCCCCCGACGTCGAGGATCTCCCTATGCCAGGCCGGAGCCGACCCACGGTCTGCCGCCGACCGCGTTGGGGCGTGTACCGATAGTGCCTGGCGAGGATGACGGAGAGCCCATGTGTGATCCAGAACGATCGGATGGTCACGCTTGAGACTCCCTCCGTTCGATCTTGCGTCGTCGGCGTGAACGGCCGGCGGCCGAGTCAGGCATACCCGCGCCCCAAGCAGCGGCGCCTGGAGTGTTTCCGCTGGATATGAGTATTTGTACTCAGGCGCACGAAGATCGTCTCGGTCAGGGTGGTGAGCGAGCTCACGATAGGAGACCCCCATGAGAACGACCGCCCCGGCCCTCGCGACGGCGGGAGCCGCCACCGCCGCATTGCTGACCGTCCCGGCCGCGCAGGCTGCGACGAGCCCCGCCTGGCGGGCCTCGGTGCAGCACGAGTCGCTGCGCAACGGGTCCCGACTGCTGACGGTGGGCAAGACCACCTGGGCCTTTGGCGGCCGCAGCTACCGGGACGGCCGCGCCACCGCTTTCCGGCGTGACGGATCCGCCTGGCGGCAGGTCGCGTTGCCATCGCAGGCTCGCGGCGAGATCGTCGCCGCCGACGCCAGTTCGCCGGACGATGTGTGGGCCGCGACGCTCGGTGTCAAGAACGGGCCGCCCGTTGCGATGCGCTTCGGCGGCAGGCAGTGGAAGGCCGTACAAGCGCTCGGGAACACGGTCGTGACGGCTGTGACAGTCGTCGGCCCCCGTGACGTGTGGGTCTTCGGGACCGACGGGCCGACCGACCGCCGTCCCGTCGCCTGGCACGGCACCCGGCGCGGCTGGAAGAAGACGACCACGCCGTTCGTCGTCTGGAGCGCCGACCTGCGCTCGCCCAAGGACCTCTGGGCCGTGGGCTGGCGGAGCGGCGGCGGGCAGGTCGCTGGACGCTTCGACGGCAAGCGCTGGCGGTCGGCCCCCGACCCGCGCGGCTCCCTGCCCGCCATGCTGCGCGACCCCGCCAAGACGCAACTCGCCTACGGCAGGCTCTTCGCTGCGAAGGGCGCGCTGTGGCTGGCTGTGAATGCAAGCATCTGGTCCGAGATGCGCACCGATGCCTACCTGCTCCGCTTCGACGGCAAGCGCTGGCGCTCGGAGCGGCTGCCCAAGCACGTGGCGTGGCACGAGAACGGCTCGTTCGTGCCGGACGGCAAGGGCGGGCTCTGGATGTTCGCCTACACCGGCGACCAGCGGTCGTGGCTGTTCCGCCGCACGGCCTCGGGCTCTTGGAGCAGTTCCCTGGTCAAGGCGCCGGGCCTCCAGTACGTCGAGCTGGGCGACCTCGCGCCCGCCCCGGACGGTGGCCTGCTCGGATCGGCCGGCTGGGACAACCGCACCGCCGCGACCGGCGGGGTGCTGGCCTACCGGTGACCCACCGGTGACCCAAGGCCGGCCTCCGGAGGCGTCACCCACCGCGCAGCACCGCCGGCGCGCTGTGGGCGGCGTCGGCCCGCGAGCCACTCCTGGAGACCGGCCCGGGCCATACATGCTGCAGGCAAGTGCCCTGAAGCCCATCGGGTTCGGTGAGGTCCTTCGGCCAGTCATGATCTTGGTTGGCGGAGTCATGCGTGTGCTAGCACCATGCCGATGTCGCTCGGTGAGGGTCCGGTCACGGTCGAAGCCCACCTCATCCCGAGATCGTCTCGCCTGGAGTGCCTTGCCTCGTGTTGAGCGCCGAAATGCTGTCAGTGCCGTACGCCGGATTAGTGTCGGTGCCACCGAAGGGGGGCCCTGCTAGCGTCGGGGGTCCAAGAACACACGCGCCCGTGCCGTCATCAGCGTCGTGTGCGTCGTCGTGCTCGGCGGGGCCGGTCCGGCGGTCCCGCGCGGGCCGGCCGCCCGGTCCGGGCCCGCCCCGCCCGGCCCTGCGGCGGTCGCGCTCGTGCCGCTGGAACCCCAGGCCCGTCCGGTGGCGAAGCCGGTGCGGACCGCCGACTTCAACGGCGACGGCCGCAGCGACCTCGTCCTGCCCGTGGGCGGCGCGACGGTCGGGGGGAAGTACGCCGCAGGGCTCGTGGCCGTGCTGTACGGCTCAGACCGGGGACCGGACGTCCGCACCCGCGCGGTCTTCACACGGGCGAAGCAGCGGGTCCCGTCCAGATGCGGCGCGACGCCCCGCCGATCATGGACGCGATCAGGGGCAGTGCGTCGCACCTGGGAGATGTCATGCAAGGAGCATCAACTGAGATGTCGCGGTTGCTGGTCCAGACGTGCGGTTCACCGCCGCCTCGGCAGGCTCGCATGCCACCGCCGCTCGTGGGTCTCGCCGGGCTCTCGGCGCGACTGCTGCGGCGGTCCCTGCCGCTCCCATTGCGGAGCGGCCGTCGAGCCCCTGGAGCGGTCTCCTTCCGGAACCGCGGTGCCCCGTTCGGGACGCCCCTCGCCACCGGCGGCCCCGCCCGCTGCGGCGGCGCGTTCGGCTTCGAACCGCCGTGCCTCGCGCACGCCGACCACCAGGAAGCGTCCGAGTGCGGTCGCCGCCAGCAGGATGGTGATCGCGCCGAGCCCCTGGAAGAACGACAGGTGCTCGGCGATCTGCCGTGTCTGGCCGCCCAGCGCCCTACCTGGGCCGCCGCCCCACAGGGGGGCGATCGTGGTGCCGACGACGAACCACAGCCCGCCCGCGATGGCCAGCCACGAGCCGACCATGGCGACGGGACGGACGGCGCTGATCATCAGGATCAGCCCGCCGAGCGCGACGGCGATCGCAGGCAGGATGGACAGCACCAGCCTGTCAGAGGTGTAGTCCCAGGTGGCGGTCGACCCGAACCCGAAGCTGAAGTAGGGGCCGACGAACGGTATGAACCCGCCCCACAGCCCGAGGAGCACCAGCAGCAGCCCGTTGAGCATGCCCCGGCTCCGCGGCGCCTTCAGCATCCCAGACATCGGAGTGCGCGCAGGACTCGCCCTCCTAGTCATGGCCCTACCTCCCCGAATAGGTAGAAATGTGGTGTTTTGGTGCTGTACCCGGCCTGCATCGTGCCAATCAGAGTCCGGTCTCCTGTCGGGGATGCTGCCGAGCCCCCGCGAAGCGTTGCCGTTCCTGGTCTTGCGCAGGAGCGATCAGTAAAGCCGGTCCGGAGGCTCGGGGAGGGCGGACTGGACGTCCAGTGCCCGCTCGAGCCCGGCGAGGTGCAGCAGCCTGGGCGCTCGGGGGTGGGATCGAGCACGACCCACGGCCTTGGGCGAACTCGATCTTCTTCCACGCGGTGATGAGTCCGCAGAGGGTGGAGGAGCCGCAGAACGCGAGTTGGCCGAGGTCGACCGCGATCAGAGGCGGGCGGTGCAAGTCGATCGCTGCGTTGAGGAAGTGATCGAGGGCTAAGGCGCGGCGGAGGGCGGCACGGCGACCGAGCTGCGCCACCCGGCCAGCTCCCCGTGAGAGGCCGCCCGCCGCCAAGCCGCAGCGCGGAGCCTCGGCAGGCTCGCGGGGGCGCCGGTGGAGTAGGCGATAACCGCGATCGCCGTGCACTTGGCCCGCCAGCTGGGACCTGCTCGGCGCGCTCGCGCTGGCGCCCCTCGCTCCTGGTCGCCGGCCCGATCGCCTCGGCCGTGGGAGTCGAGGGCGCCGCTGAGCCGCCGTGCTGATCCTCGGCGCCACCTCCTGTGCGGTCATGTCTCCGCACGTACGCCGATTCCGCGCCCACGGCCAAGATGACCAGGGGTCGGTTGAGGCCGTCGAAGCCTGACCCGCCTTCAGGGGGATGGCCGCAATACGCCAGAAGGGGATCGGCCAATCCGGCTTCTCGGCTGCCCGCGCTATGGCTGCCGGTCGTCGAGGCTCGTGGGCGGGGGACGGCTGCGGAGCCACCGGGATGGCCGCCGCGTCGTTCGGTCCGGACGCAAGGGCTGATTGAGGGGCCGGGTGGGCCGGTTCGGGCTGGCCGGTCATCCAGCGCAGCAGCCGGAAAGCGCGCTCGTTCACCGTCGCATTTCTTCCAACGGGACGGCGGGGCGCTGCTGTGAGGAGGTCGCCCGCGGAGAGGGCTGCTTTTCGGCATGGCGTCGTTGAACGGGTCGTGCTTGCCTGGCGATCCGAGGCGCGATGCGCAGGTCCCCTGACTCGGCGTTCACCAACGGCCTGGTCAAGCATGACCTGGCCACCGGACGGTCGCAGTTCCACAGGTTCCCGAAGCGCGCGAGCGCGAGTGAGGCGGTCTTCGTCCCGCGTTCCGGCGCCCGCGCGGACGACGGCTATGTCCTGTCCTACGTCCGCAATCCCGATCGGAACGCCTCGGACCTGGTGATCCTGGCGGCGCAGGACTTCACCGGCAATCCGATCGCCGAGATCCACCTGCCGAGCCGGATCCCGCTCGGATTGCACGGAAGCTGGATCGCCGGCACTTGAGAGAAGGACGCTGAATTTTTCCCTCGAGCAGGCCGAGCGTGTCATGGCAGTGACCCCCGATCCACCTCAGAACCCTTCAGACTCGAGCCCCTGTCCGAGTTGGGTGAGATGGCGTACCGCCGGGAGGGGCGATGGTTCGCTTCCAGGGGGCAGGTGGCTCGGCCCGACTGTTCGGGATCACGAAGTGAGGGCGGGGGCCGGGTCGGTTCGGGAACGTGTGCGGGCACGGAGCAGCCAATGCGCGGCGATCAATGGGATGGCGCCGACGGGGTACCAGGCGACATCAATGAGGTCGAACTGGGCGCCCAGCAGCTGGCGTGCGAACCAGCTGCGTTGGGAGAGTGCCGCAGGGACGGGGGTGAGCTGTGCGAACTCGATGAACCAGCAGTATGCGATCGTGGCACTGCCCGCAGACAATGGTGAAATCGGCGGCCGTATGCAGATCACTATCGTGTAGACGATGGCCGCAGACAAGGCGGCGCCTGAATACTGTTCGATGGGCCCGTCCATCACGGCACGGATTGCGAAGGCCGCACCGGCAAAGCCGGCTGCCAAGACCACCATCAGCAGCCGAATCCAGCGTACTGCGAGCGACATGGCGCAATAGTAGGCGGTTCCCGGGAATTGGTCAGTGCCTTGGCTGTCCTTCCCTGGTGGGGATGATGCCCCGGGCTGGCCGCTCAGCCGGTGGGTGCCGGCGACATCGGAGCGGACATCGAGCTAACACGCGGACATATCAGGCGTAGATCTTGGACTGCAAGCATACGTTTACCATGGTGGAGGGGCATGCCCGGCAGGATTCGAACCCGCGACCGTCGGTTTAGAAGACCCCTGCATCACTATGGTCGCCGTGCTGTCGACTGCCGACCCGTGCGGCTCTGTGCCGCTCTGTCTGCTCTACCGTCCGCACTGATGACGCCCTGTGTCGGCCCCTGCCACGTTGTTCCGCGGCATACGAGCAAACAACGAGCGAACATGGCCGTGAGCTGGCACCTGTCACTCGGTGTCTTCGGACCGACCGAGAGCGGCTCACCAGATCCTCGGGCTCATGGGGATGCAGCAGGGAATGAGTCGAATGTGCGGCCCGGTTCGAAGGCCCGCCTGTCGCCCGGCGTCCATTCACCGCCACGCCATGCAGGTGTGTGTCAGGTGTAGTAGCCGTCGATCGGGACTCGGGCCTCGTCGAAGAGGGCGGGCCCCTCCTGGGGGACGCGGGGAAATCCGCCCTTCGGGGTGAGCTCGGCGTGCTGCTCGGCGGAGAGGGCGTAAACGACCCGGCCCAGGCCCGAGCGGTCGATCGCGCCGGTGCACATGCCGCAGGGCTGGCAGCTGGTGAACATCGTGGTGGTGGCGGCGGTGGCCGGATCGAGCTCGCGGGCCGCCCAGCGGGCCAGTTTCAGCTCGGGGTGGGCGCTGATGTCCCGGTCGGCGCGCACCGTGTTGTGCTCCTCGATGAGGATGGCGCCATCAGGACCTGCCAGCAGCGATCCGTAGGGGGCGTGGCCGGCGGCGCGGGACTTGGCGGCGAGGTCGATGGCCCTGCGCAGCAGGCGTTCTTCGTCGGGTGTCATGGGTGCTCCTTGTGGTGGGCGGCCACGGTGGCGAGGGTCTGCCATGCGGTCTCGGGGTGGTGGGTCTCGTCCGGGTCGCCGAGGTAAGGGTCGAGCAGGACGGTCTCGGCGCCCAGCTGGCGCAGGTGTTCCAGGTCGGCCATCACCTGGTCGATCGTCCCCTCGCCCGCGCGGCGTTCGGTGAGGGGCTCGGGGGTGAGACGCAGCACGATGCGCGGAGCCAGGGCGGGGGTCGGGCGGCTCTCGGCTGCGGCGATCGTCCTGAGCCGCTCCACCGCCTCGTCGAGCCAGGGCATGGTGAAGCGGAGCGGGTGCCAGGCGTCGCCAAGGAGCACGGCGCGGCGGAGCGCGGCGTCGCTGCTGCCGCCCACCCAGATGGGGATGTGGCCGCTTTGGTAGTCGTCGGCGTCGTTCCAGGCGGACCTGAGGACGTGGAGGTGCTCGTCGGTGAGCCTGCCGCGGTGTTCGAAGGGGACGCCGAGCGCCTCGAACTCCTGCCGCGCCCAGCCGACACCTACGCCGAGGACCAGCCGTCCGCCGCTGAGCCGGTTGAGGTTGGCGGCCATGCGGGCGACCAGCAGCGGGTGCCGGTAGGGCGCGACCAGCACCGTCGTCCCCAGTCGCACCCGGTGAGTGACGCCCGCGAGCCACGACAGCGTGGTGAAGGGTTCGTAGAAGGGGGCCGGGTACTGCTCGGCGACATCGGGCGTGACCGCGACGTGGTCGGAGACCATCAGCAGGTCGAAGCCGAGCCCTTCAACGGTCTGCGCCCAGCCGCGCAGCCTCTCCGGGTCAGTGCCGGGCCCGAAGTTCGGAACGTTGACTCCAAGTTTCACGGGGTCAGGCTATCCAGCTGATCGGGCCTATCTGAAGGGAATCAGCCCGGCGTAGCTGCGGTCGGGCCGTGGATCTGACGGTATTTTGGACTGGTGACCGAGAATCTTGATGCGACCGACTGGGCGATCCTCGCCGAGTTGCAGCGCGACGGCCGGATCCCCCTCACCGAGCTGGGGAAGCGGGTCAGCCTCAGCGCCTCGGCCACTACCGAGCGGGTCAGGCGGCTGGAGTCGGCAGGTGTCATCACCGGTTACCACGCCCGCGTCGACATGGCCAAAGCCGGGCTGCCGGTGTTGGCCGTTGTACGCCTGAAATATCCAGGAAACCGGCACACTCCGCTGCACGACCTCCTGCAGGAGCGCGCGGAGATCCTCGAATGCCTGCGGACCACCGGCGAGGACTGCTACGTGCTGAAGATCGCCGCGACTTCCATGGGGCACCTCGAGGAGGTCGTGGACGAGTTGCTGGAACTCGGCAGCACCACCACCAACCTCGTCTACAGCGAGCCGCTCCCTTATCGCGGCCTGCCGGGCCATCCGGTCGGGCAGTGAAATCCGCCGGGGTCCCCGTCCCGGACATCGAACGCCGAGCGGTCAACCCTCGCCCGGGCCGCGGCTGGGCTGCAGCCGGGGCGTGAAGCCAGGAGCACGACGACGACCGATGCCGCCACCCGCCCGAACGAGCCGCAGCCGAGCGACTCGGGCGCTGGCAACACGGTGAATCATCCGAGCAAACATCCGGCTGCAACTTGCCCTGTGGGTCTCGCGATCGATCCGTGCTTGCAGATAGGCGCAGACATGCGGGTCGTGCGCCAGTGTGCCGAACCCCGCGTACACGGCTGCGAAGTTCGCCGTCCGCGGGCTGACCAAGGTCGCGGTCGTGCAGTTCGGACCCCAGCGCGTCCGGGTGAACTCCGTCCATCCGGGCGGCGTGTTCACACCGATGCTGCGCGACACCGTTCCGGCCACGACGCTGGAAGCCCTGAAGCCGGACGTCCCGCTGCGGTGCATGAGGAGGTGTGCCGGCGAGGCCGGTGCGGGTGGCGGGACGAGGTCATCAGCGCTGGTCGCGGGGGTCCAAGGCGATCGTGGTGAGTGCTTGCGACGTCTCACCGCCGAGCTCACCGATTCCTCTGGGCAGCGGCCGGAAGTAGAAAGGCGTCATGACAACGCTTCCGCATCACCGCACACCACGCAGCCCAAGGGGTAAGAGGGAGACCATGAAGGGTGCCTCGACTATGCGAGTCTTCGACCGACCCGGTTGCGGCTGGCCGGTGCGGGTGAGGGCGGCCGTATGACGCTGCGGCGGGTCGTGGTCGTCGGCGCGGGAATGGTCGGGCTTTCGTGCGCCTGGTCGTTGCAGGATTACGGCGTCGAGGTCGAGGTGCTCGATAGGGGACGGGTCGGGCGAGGAGCCTCGTGGGGGAACGCCGGTTATGTGGCGCCTTCGCTGACGGTGCCGCTGCCCGAGCCCTCGATGCTGCGGTACGGTCTGCGCGCGGTGCTCGATCCGGCGTCGCCGGTGCGACTCCCGGTTCGGGCCGACATCGAGCTCGTCCGTTTTCTGGTGCGCCTGGTGCGGCATTGCACGGGCCGCCGCTGGAGCCGGGCGATGGACGGGTACCGCATGCTCAACGCCCAGATCTTCGACGCGTTCGACGCGCAGCGCCGAGCCGGCGTGGATGCTCCCGTGCATGAGGCCGCTGTGCTGGCCGCCTTCACCGAGGCCGGGCAGGCGACGGGACTGCTGCACGAACTTGAGGGCGTCGCGTCGGCCGGGCAGCAGGTCGAGGTCAGGCTGCTGACCGGAGCGCAGGCACGCGCCGCCGAGCCGAATCTATCTCGGGAGATCGCGCTGGCCATCCGGATCGACGGGCAGCGGTATCTCGATCCGGGCGCCTACACCGCGGCGCTGGCCGACCAGGTCCGGGCCCGGGACGGGAAGATCATCGAACACGTGACGGTGACGGGCGTCGACCGGCACGCGGGCGGGGTCCGCATCCGGTGTGCGGACGGGCATCGGGACGCGGACGCGGTGGTCCTCGCCTCCGGCGCGTGGCTGCCGGAGTTGGCCAGCGACCACGGCGTACGGGTCCCGCAGTACGGCGGACGCGGTTACAGCTTCACCATGCCGCTGCGTCGTCCGTTGCAGGGGCCGTTGTACTTCCCGGCAGCCCGTGCCGCGCTTGCGCCGCGGGGCACGAGCGCGGCACGGGTGACCAGCATCATGGAGTTCCAGCGTCCGGACGCCCCACCGGACCGGCGTGCGCTCGCGGCGACCCTTCGTGCGGTGCGTCCGCTGCTGGAAGGGGCCGAGTGGCGCTCCGTCACCGATCCTTGGGTCGGTGCCCGCCCGCTGACCGCCGACGGGATCCCCCTGGTCGGGCCGTCGGCCACTGAAGGCGTCTACATCGCGGGTGGGCACGGCATGTGGGGAGTGACGCTGGGGCCGCTGACCGGACGGCTGCTGGCCGAGCACATCGCGACCGGCGCCACACCCGCCCCGCTGGCCTGGCTCGACCCCCTCCGCAGCGGCCACTGACCGCGGCACTTCCTGACAGCGACCTGGACCGAAGTCCGAGGGCCGACCGCGCCCCTACGGCGAGCGCCGTCAGTGCCCAGCTTTGTGGTGCTTGCGGAGGAGTGGTGGCACTTCTAGCTCGGCACCCGCCTGTGGTCGGCTCTGACCGGTCGACCGGGCCGGTACGGGCCGGCCGCGCCATGACAGCACCCATCCCGACCCGGTCATTCTGTTAGGAGCTTTTAGATCGCGTCTGCTTCGTCACCGGCGCGGTTGGTTCGGCGGACGGAGGCGGGTTCGGCAGGGCCGGTCGCCGAGGATGCTCGGATCGCCTGTCTTGCTTCGGCCAGCGGTGCGAGCAGGTACCGGGTGTGGTCGGACGTCCCGTGGCGGTGGTCGACGGGGCCTGGCCACGCGGTCCTGGCGCGGTGGCGGATGTGCTCCTCCACGCCGTCGATGAGGTGCAGCATCTCGGCGAGGACGCCCTCGTCGGTGCGCCGGTACGCGTCGCCGGCGGCGAGGTAGACGGGGGAGGTGTGGGCCATGATGGGCCGCTCCCAGACGTCCCGGTGGCGGGCGATGCCGTCGCCCGGCCCGTAGCATCGGGCCGCGACCCACGAGGACTCCTCGACCCGCAGGTCGAAGTCGAGCGCGCCGGTCAGGACGGGCTCGTCCCAGCGCCGCGATTCGACGACCGTGCCGTTGACCACGATTTCCAGGCGGCCGATGGGGAAGATCGAGTGAAACTCCGCCGCGCCGTGCACGGTCCTGCCGCCGGTGCCGGTGAGCACCGAACCGGGCGGGGCCTCGTCGACCGAGAGCCGCAGGTGGGGGCCGCTGGTGACGACGGTGTCGCCCGAGCGGACGGCCTCGCACCAGTCCCAGTAGTCCATCGTCGCCGGGTCCGGGACGCGGGCGTAGGTGCGGACGAGGCCGATCGGCACCTCGCTGCTCATCTTGTCGGTGCCGCCGACGAGGGTGAGGCGGTAGCCGGCGTTGAGATAGCGGTAGTACTGGGTGATGTTGTAGCCGTCGTAGGCGATCATCTCGACGCCGTCGAGCCGCCTGGTGGCGATCAGGGCGGCGGCCTCGCCGTTGGGGACGGGGAAGTGCGCGAGCAGGACGGTCCCGCCCTGGGCGTGGCACTCGTCGGCCCAGTGGGCGAGGGTGGTCTCCAGGCCGCCGCCGAGGTCGGACTCCTCGGCGCCGCCGGTGCACCAGGGGCGGATCGGCGCGCGCAGGCCGAGCAGGTTGATGTGGCCTAGCATCGCGGTCCGGTTCTCCTGACCGGTGTGGACGTGGGTCGCGCCGTCCGCGGAGGTATGCGGGTGCCCGGTGAAGTCCTCGACGTTGGTGTGCAGGTGGCCCCACTGGCTCAGCAGGAGGTTGGTGACCCGCACCCCCTCGCCGCGCGCCTCGAGCTCGGCGCCGTGCGTCGAGACGAAGTGGACGTGGGTGTCACCGGCGACGTAGCCGTCCGCCTCCGGGTCGTGGAAGCGTTCGAGGCGCAGTTCGAGCGTCCGCTGCCCCGGCCGGATCGTCAGCTCCTCGCGCAGCGGGACGTAGTCGAAGCCGTGCGCGGCCTCGACGACGACCCGCCCGTGGGGGAGCCACCCCTCGAACTCGCCGTCGACGTAGGCGTACGTCCGCTGGCCGAGGCGGACGTCGCCGCCGATGTCCAGGTTCCAGGTGTTGCCGTCGGAGTTGATGTGCGCGTGGTGCCCGTAGGGTGCGAGCGGGACGCCGTCGGGGGTGTGGAAGTGCAGGCGGCAGGTCAGCGGCTCGCTGGTGGCGGCGTCGACGACCGTCCCCCTGATCCAGGCGCGGCCCGGCTCGGTCAGTCGCCATTCGGTGCCGTCGCCGGTGGTGATCTGGCCCTGTTCGAGGAGGTCGCCCCAGGTGAAGCGGGCTTCGACGGTTCCGGCGACGTCGAGGGCGACGGTCGCGGACGGCGTCGCGGCGACCCGGACGTACCCCGTGCGCTCGCTGGTCGCGCCTCCCCACGCCGGCGGGGTCGACAGGCCGGCGTCGTCGACCGTCCGGTAGGCGTAGGTGGCGGTGCCGCGGTCGACGGTCACCGCGACGTCCTCGTCCACCGATCCGCCGGCGAGCGAGAAGATCAGCTCGCGGGAGACCGTCCGGCCGAACGGCTCCTCGGCGAGCCGGCTCAGCGTGATCGCGCCGATCAGGACGGCCGGGCCGGCGGACTCGATCTCGATGGCGGCCGCCCGGCGCTCCGGGTGAGGGTTGCGCCACGGCCACAAGTAGAAGCGGTAGGGCAGGACGTAAGGGGAGCGCGCCTGCGGGTCGTCGATGTCGACGTACCTGGCCCCGGCGGCGTCGTAGCGCCCGCAGGTGCGGTGCATGAGCCGGTGCTGCGCGTCGGGCAGCGCGAGGAAGGGGGTCTGGCCCCAGTCCAGCGGGAGCGGGCGGCCCTTCCAGAGCCGCGGGGTGGGGCCGACCTCGAACCGCTGCCGCACGGGGACGCTCTCCGCGCCGCCGTCGGCGTACCGGAGGGTGTAGCGGGCGACGGTCTCGCCGACCGGGGCGCCCTCGAAGAGGCTGGGTTCCTCGATGGCGTGGGCGAAGAGGATCCAGTGGCAGTCCTCGTCCACGGGGATCACGGCGGGGGCGTCCCGCGTCACCCGGACGAGGGACGCCCCGTCGAGGTCGGTGCCGAAGCGGAAGGGCAGGCCGTAGAGCGTCCGCTCCCCGGCGAAGGAGGCGTCCACGTCGTCGAGCAGGGTCAGGGGGGCGTTCCAGGACGCCGCGAGGTCGAGGGCCCGGTAACCGCGCTGCCAGGTCACGCGGGCTCCACGGCGACCGTCTCGGCGGGCTCGTCGACGCTGGTCTCGGCGAGGACGGCGTACCGTTCCGGGGCCCGCGAGCGCAGCGACAGCGCCGAGGCGATCCCGCCCGCGAAGGCGAGCACGCCGAGGCCGAGCAGCACCGCGTTGGTCGCCGTGCCCGCACCGGTCAGTAGTGAGATGTTGGCGAGCGCGAGGACGAGGATCACGCAGAGGGCGAGGAAGCTGAGGCCGGGGGCGATCAGGGTGCGCCAGAGGCCCGCCTCGGGGGCGTTGCGCCGCAGGTAGGAGACCACGGCGAGGCAGCAGAGGGCCCACAGGACGATGATCCCGAGGAAGCCGATCGCGCTGCCCCACAGCAGCAGCTGGAGGTAGGGGTCGAGGTCGAACGCGGCCCACAGCACCACGACGACGCCCGCCGCCGCCGTCTGCGCCGCGCCGGCCGCCAGCGGGGCCCGCGTGCGCGGGTGCGTGCGTCCGAACGCCTTCGGCATGAGCCCCTCGCGGCCCAGCGCGAACAGGTACCGGTTCGCCGCGTTGTGCAGCGCCAGCAGCGCGGCGAAGGCGCTGGTGAGCAGCAGGACCTGCATGACGGCCGAGACCCCGTCCGGGGTGTACCGGTCGAACACCCCGATGACCAGCCCGGCGGTGTCCTGGCCGGCGGCCGCCGCGATACCGTCCGCGCCGACGGCCTGCACGATCGTCCAGGTGATCAGCGCGTAGAAGACGGCGATGAAGCCGACCGCGATGTAGGTCGCGCGGCGCACCGTCCGGATCCCGCCGCGCGCCTCCTCACTGAAGATCGCGGTGGACTCGAACCCCATGAACGCGCCGAACACCAGCGCGAACATCGCCGCGTTGGACGGCGTGAACACCGTCGCGGGGGAGAAGGACGTGAAGGACGTCTCGCCGGCGCCGCCCTTGGCGAGCACGCACACCGCCATCACCACGAGCACCGCGATCTCGAGGACGAGCAGGATCCCGAGGATCCGGGCGCTGGTGTGGATGCCGCGGTAGCCGAGCCATGCCACCAGCACGACCGCGACCAGCGCGAAGACCCACCAGGGCAGCGACACGCCGGTGTACTTGTCGAAGGTGTCCGCGGCGTAGAGCCCGAGGGCCCCGTAGGTGCTGATCTGCAGCGTGTTGTAGGCGAGCAGGGCCAGCGTCGCCGCACCCGACCCGGCCGGCCGGCCCAGTCCGCGGGTGATCACGGCGTAGAACGCCCCGGCGTTGCGGACGTACCGGCTCATGGTCATGAAACCGACCGCGAACAGCGCCATCACGAGGCCCGCCACCAGGTAGGCGCCCGGGACGGCCGCGCCGCCCTTCAGGAAGTGCAGGGGCGCCACCGCGACGATCAGGGTCAGCGGCGCCAGCGCCGCCAGGACCGTGAAGACGAGGTCCTTCGTCCCCATCGCGTTCGCCGCAAGGCCGTTGCTGCCCGGGTGTTCGGTACCTGGGTGTGTCGACATGGTCATCCGCCTCCGGGAGTCCGCGGGAGCTCGCTGCGCCAACGCTAGGAAGCCCTCTCGCGCGGCAGAAGTGGACGTTCAGCCCCATCCGGAGGTGCGGGTTGTGCGTATCGTCCCTGCCGGTTCAATGGATCTGGCTCCGCCATCGCAGCGCGAACCACAGTTCCATGCGCACGTCCGGGTCGTTGAGGTCCAGGTCCAGCAGCCCGCTGATCCGGCGGATGCGGTGCCGCACGGTGTTGCGGTGCACGCCGAGGTCGGAGGCGGTGCGGTCCCAGTTGCCGTGGTGCGCCAGCCAGCTGCGCAGCGTGCCGGCCAGCAGGGCGGGGTCCGGGGACGGGGCCGCGTCGAGGCCCGCGAGGAGCCGGTCGGCGTACCGGGACGCCTGGGGGGAGTCCAGCAGCGCCATGACGCCGTGGAGGCCGGCCCCCGCGACCACGGTCGCGCCGCCGACGCGGGCCGCGTCGAGCGCGGCGCCCGCCTCGCCCCACGCGGGGTCGAGGTCCGCGGCGGGGTGAGGGCGGCTGATCCCCGCGGGCAGGCCCGCCTCGTCCAGCGCGTGCGGCAGCCCGTCCACCGTGTCCTCGGGGACGAGCGCGACGAAGGAGGAGCCGTCCTGCGCGACGAAGGGGGTCCCGAGCAGCGCCGACAGCCGCTGGACGATCGTCTCCCGGGAGCCGGGCGGTGCGTCGAGGGGCCCGCGGACGATCCGCCACCGGACGTCCTCCGCCCGGTCGAGGGGTGCGGCGAGGTCGCGGGCGAGGGCGGGGAGCCGCAGCAGCCCGGCCACGACGGCGGTGCCGAGCGCCTCCGGCGAGCTCGCCTCCGAGGGGGCGGTGAAGAGCAGGGAGAGGGCCGAGGCGGTGACGCCGACGAGGCCCCGGTCGGCGACGGTGAACGGGGCGCGCCGCGCGACGGCCATCGCGTACCCGGTGGGGGCGGGGCCGAGAAGCCGCTGGACCTCGACGTTCTCCTCGGCGGTGGTGAGCGCCGCGCTCATCGGCGACCGGCTCCGGCAGGCCTGGTCGAGCGCCGCGCTCACCTCGGGGTCGTCCCGGACCGGCCCGGCCGTCCAGGTCCTGTCCCGGTTGCGGTCCACGACCCGGACCCACCCGTCGAGCAGGTCGGCGGTCCGCTCCACCACGGCCCGCAGCGGGCGGGGGCCCGCCGCGGCCTTGATCAGCACCGCCTGCCCCTCCGAGAGGCGCTTCAGGCCGCGGGTCTCGGCGCGGACCAGTTCGGCGTGGTGGAGTTCGACCACCGAGGCGAACGGCACCCGGGCCGGGACCTCCAGGACCACCATGCCGAACTCGTCGCACGCGGCGACGAGTTCGGGCGGCACGGCGTCGAAGACGGGCGTGACCCCGAACCCGATCGCGACGACCCCGGTCTCGGCCAGCCGCCGCACGTAGTCGCGGCTGTCGGCGGGGCGGAAGCCGGTCCCGGCGAGCAGCAGCAGCTCCCCTCCCCGCAGGAACGGGGAGGGGTCGGGCAGTTCGCTGACGTGGACCCACCGGACCCACCGCTCGGACGGGTCGGCGGTGCCGAGCGGCCGCAGCGCGAGCCGGGTCAGGAAGAGCCGGAGAGGAAGCACGACGCCAAGCTAGCCGCAGTACGGCCATGACTACGCAAACGGAGCATTCAGCGTGTGACGGCGACGAAAACCTTGCTCGTGGGCTCGATCGTCACCCAGTCGCCCGCGAAGCCCTGCGGGATGAAGAAGGCCTCGCCGGCGCCGAACTCGGCCCGGCCGTCGTCGAGGTCGGCGACGGCGACCCGGCCGCTGAGGATCACGCATATCTCGTCGTAGGGCCACGGGTCGATCCGCACCGCGCCGGGCTCCCCGGTCCAGAACCCGCCCGTGTACTCCTTCGCGGGGCCGCCGTAGGCGAGGTACTCGGTCTCGCGCCATCGCGCGGAGAGCACCTCGTAACCCTCGATGGGCGGGACGTTGGGCGTTCCGGTCTCCGGGGAGAGCCGGACGACGTCGGTGATGTCCATGATCAGCCTCGCCTCAGCCTTCCAGGTCGCGGGTCAGGAACCGGTCGAGCACGTTGCGGACGATGCGGTCGACGTAGGGGTCGCCGACGTGCAGCGCGTAGGGCCACTCCGTCGAGCCGCCGTTGAAGACCTCGCCGCGCCCGCGGGTGAACGCCGCGATCATCCCGGCGCCGCGCATCCCGCCTTCGTTCACGTAGTCGGGCAGGTCGTCGCCGAGCTCGCGGTTGTAGGCGTAGACCTCCTCCTCGGGCCCGCCCATGGGCAGCAGGCCGCCGAACCGGTCCTCCTCGCCGCGGACCGCCGGGGTCAGCGCGAGGATCTCCAGCGTCTCCGGCGCGCCGTCCTCGAACGTCGGGTACGGCAGGCCCCGGCGGAAGGTGTACTCGACCGAATCCACCTCGAACGCGGCCAGGAAGGTCGGGGCCGCGCCCAGCTGGTCGCCGTAGTAGAGGTCGGTGCCCTCGAAGGCCCAGTGATGGGGCCGGTAGACGATGAACCCGCCCGACGACCGCGGGGTCGCGACCCCGTAGCGCGTGTAGACGCCGCCGAGCCCGTTGAGGCCCATCGTGGTCGCCCCGGGCCGTCCGACCGACTTGGCCTCCCACATCGTCGTGGCGGTCCGCGGCGACCGCTCGGTGTCGGGGTCGAGCGAGGGGAGGCGGTAGCAGTACTGCGTGGTCAGGTCGTCGCTCAGCCTGACCTGCCACTGGTAGTTCCCGCCGAACCGGGCGAGGCCCCCGCCGCCGTCCACGAACCGGTCGACGGCGTCGCGCATCTCCCAGCTCCAGTACTCGTCGTGGCCCACCACGATCACGCAGCGGTATCCGTCGAGGACGGTCTCGTCGACGTGCAGGTCGTGCTGGGTGAGGTAGTCCAGCTCGTAGCCGCGCTCCTCGGCCCACCGCACGAACAGCCGCTCGTAGGACGCCCAGAACGCGTCGCCGTGATGGCGGCTGTAGCCGTTCAGGCGGGCCCACTCATAGGAGGCGTACCGGGGCGCGCCGTTCATCGGCAGCGTGAGGTGGTTCGCCTCCCGCGGCGCGCCCTCCGGCTTGCGGATCATGCCGCGCGCGATCGGGCGCTGCGTCGAGGCGAGCGGGCAACCCGCGTCGTCGCGCGGGTCGTCGCCGAGGCCGCGGTAGTGGTTGGCGCCGCCCCAGTCGTTGTAGGCCAGCATGGTCCCCGTGGTGAGGACGATCGCCGCCTTCGGGCGCCGCCCCGCCGGGGCCTTCACCACGAAGAAGTGCTCGCGCTCCCAGAGCTCGCCGTCGCTCAGCACCGCCCGCACGGTGACGATGTAGAAGCCGGGCCGCCAATCGTCCGGGATCTCCAGCGTGAGGCCGGCCGGCCAGCCGCAGCCCTGCGCGTGGGCGTCGGCGGGCGCCTCGTGCCGCCCGGCGGTGACGCCGTCGCGCCGCCAGACCGTCTCCGGGCGGGCGCCGTCGCGGACGATCTCGACGGTGAACGACGGGACGCTCGCGCTCAGGTGGAACGCGACGGTCTCGCCGGGGAGGTAGGAGAACCGATCGGTGTAGCACCAGACCTCCTCGGCGTCCGGGACGGCGTACGCCCGCTCCGACGGCCAGGATCTCGGCGACCACGCGAAGGCCGGCTTCGTGGTGTGCACGTGCATCACTCCTTGTTCATCGGGATTCGCCGGAACGGTCCAACGCGAGCACGCCGAGCAGCTCGTACCCCACGTGCGCCGCGGCGATCCCGGTGATCTCGGCGTGGTCGTAGGCCGGCGCGACCTCCACGATGTCGGCGCCGACGAGGTTCAGCCCGGCCAGCCCCCGCAGCGTGGTCAGCAGCTCCCTGCTGGTCAGCCCGCCCGCCTCCGGGGTGCCGGTGCCGGGGGCGTGGGCCGGGTCCAGCACGTCGATGTCGACCGACACGTACACCGGCCGGTCGCCCAGCCGGGCCCGCATCCGCTCCACCGCGGCGGCCGTCCCGCCGGTCTCGTAGTCGTCGGCGCGGACGATCTGGAACCCGAGCGCGTCGTCGTCCGCCAGGTCCTCCCGCGAGTACAGCGGGCCGCGGATCCCGATGTGCATGCAGTGCTCGGGGTCCAGCAGGCCCTCCTCGCCGGCCCGGCGGAACGGGGTGCCGTGGGTGTAGGGGGCGCCGAAGTAGGTGTCCCAGGTGTCGAGGTGCGCGTCGAAGTGCAGCACCGCGATCGGGCCGTGGTCGCGGTGCAGCGACCGCAGCAGCGGCAGCGCGATGGTGTGGTCGCCGCCGATCGTCAGCAGCTTCGCCCCGTCCGCTCGTAGCTCGTCCGACCGGCGCTCGATGGTGGCGATCGCCTCCTCGATGTCGAACGGGTTCACCCCCATGTCGCCGGCGTCGGCGACCTGCTGGGCGTGGAAAGGCTCGACGTCGAGGGGCGGATGGTACGGCCTGAGCAGCTTCGACGACGCCCGGACGTGGCCCGGCCCGAAACGTGCCCCCGGACGGTAGGACACGCCGGTGTCGAACGGCACCCCCACGATCGCCACGTCGACCTGGTCGACCTGGTCGGCCCGCGGCAGCCGGGCGAAGGTGCCCGGATCGGCGTACCGGGGGATCCTCGTCGCGTCCACCGGGCCGGTCCTCGGTGCGTCGGTCATGGTCTCGCAGCCTCCAAGCGCGGGGTCGGGGGGCGGGTCACTCGGCGTCCTCGCCGAGCGCCGACAGGACATGCTTGACCCGCGTGTACTCCTCGACGGAGTACAGCGAGAGGTCCTTGCCGTAGCCGGACTGCTTCACGCCGCCGTGCGGCATCTCGTGCACCGGCGGGAGGTGGCAGTTCACGCCGACGTGGCCGGCGTCGACGGCGGCGGAGACGCGCAGCGCCCGGGCGAGGTCGCGTGTCCACACGCTGGAGGCCAGGCCGTACGGCGAGTCGTTGGCCTGCCGGACCGCATCGGCCTCGCCGCGGAACGTCTGCACGGTGACCACCGGACCGAAGATCTCGGTGCGGCTGAGTTCGTCCGCCGCGGTCACCCCGTCGACCACCGTCGGCAGGTAGAAGTAGCCGGGGCCGCCGGCCTCCCGGCCGCCGACGAGCACCTTCGCGTGCGAGGGGACCCGCGCGACGAGGCCCGCGACGTGCGCGAGCTGGTCCGGGTTGTTCAGCGGCGGAATGTCCAGGACGCGGTCCGCGGCGGGCTCGTCCCGCGACAGCCCGATCCGGCGGACCCGCTCGACCAGCGCGCCGACGAACGCGTCGTGCGCCTCCTCTGCGACGATCACCCGGGTGGCCGCGGTGCAGTCCTGCCCGGCGTTGAAGTAGCCGGCGAACGCGATCCCGTCGGCCGCGGCCTCCAGGTCGGCGTCGCCGAAGACCAGCACGGGCGCGTTGCCGCCGAGCTCCAGATGCGCGCGCTTGACCGTGTCCGCCGCCGACCGCGCGACGGCGCGGCCCGCCGCGGTGCTCCCGGTGATCGACACCATCGCCGGAACCGGGTGTCCGGCCAGCGCCGCACCCGTTCGCCGGTCGCCGCACACCACGTTGAAGACGCCGGGCGGGAGCAGGTCGGCGAAGAGCCCGGCCAGGAACACGGCGCTCGCGGGCGTCGTGTCGGACGGCTTGAGCACGATCGTGTTCCCCGCCGCCAGGGCGGGGCCGAACTTCCAGACCGCCATCATCGCCGGGTAGTTCCACGGCGCGATCGCCCCGACGACGCCGACCGGTTCCCGGCGCACGGAGGAGGAGTGGCCGCGCACGTACTCCGCCGTCGCCTTCCCTTCGAGCATCCGCGCCGCGCCCGCGAAGAATCGGAGCTGGTCGGTGATCGGGACGACCTCCTCCCGCATCGTCAGCTCCGGCGGCTTGCCGGTGTCCCGGCACTCGATCTCGACCAGTTCGTCCGCGTGGCGCTCGACGGCGTCCGCCATGCGCAGCAGGACGGCCATCCGCTCGCCCGGAGTCGCCCGCCGCCAACCGGCGAAGGCCCTCTCGGCCGCCCGGCAGGCCCGGTCGACGTCTGCGGCCTCTGACCTCGGCGCCGTCGCGTACACCGCGCCGTCCGACGGGTCGACGATCTCCATCGCGCCGTGGCCCACCGCTGCGGCGAACTCACCGTCGATGAAGTTCCGCAGCTCGATGCCGCTCATCGCACCTCCTGCAATCGGCGGAACACTGACCGGAACGCCGCCCACTAGGCCCCGCTCCGCGGTCATGCTAGGAACTGGGCTCCACCGTCCGCCCCGTGCAGATCGACCCACAAGCCGGGTGCGTGAGTGCAGGTCGAACAACCCCCCACATCGCCGTCCGTGCAAACGCGTCGAGGGCAAGAGCTACGAAGAAGCCCTGAAACGACGGCTCCGCGACGTCGTCTACCAGACCATGACCAGAGAACGGATACCTCTCTGCTCGCCTCCGCGTGACACGGAGAGGTGCCGAAAATTAGGTACTCCCCTCCACCGGCTGGCGCAGCATCGCGCCCACCGACTGTCATGAGCTCGAACGACGCAGTTTCCGGGGCGGGTGGCGTCAGCGGTAGTGGGTGAGTTCGTCGTAGTGCTGCTGGAGCGCCGGCGAGCGTGCGACACGGTCCTCCTGCAGGAGGTTGCGTGGGTGCCTCGTTGGGCGGTGACCGCCTCGATCAGGCACGGACCGTCGTGGGCCACGGCCTCGGCGAACACGTCGGCGGCATCGGACGGGCCGGATCGCCTCCACCAGCCTCCCACTCCGCCGGGTTGGCCTTCGCCGCCATGTGGGTCGGCCGTCCCGCTGGCCGCCATCTGGTCCCTCAGTTGCCTGGTCCCGCCCAAGGCCCGCACAGCAGCGGCATGGCCAGCCGGGCAGCCGGGGGACGACGACGGCCTCGGATGCAACAGATCAAGGTGCCGCGGCGTCCTGGGATGTGACTGAGAAGGGATGGCCTGTGGACGATGACGGCTTGACGTACGAGCGATTCGTTACCGACCGAGCCGAGACACTCCTGCGCTACGGCTATGTACTGACAGGCAATGCGCACGATGCCGCCGATCTCGTGCAGGAAGGGCTGCTCCGATTGCGCACCGCGTGGCCCCGCGTGGTCAGGAAGGACGATCCGGAGGGCTACACGCGGGCGATCATGGCGCGGTTGCACATCAGCGCATGGCGGCGGCGCAGACGTGAGCGACTCGTCCGCGAGGTGCCCGAGGGCGGCTACGTGGACCGAGGCCTCGAGCAGACCGAGCGCGATCCCCGGTTGTGGCGGGCGCTGGCGGCGTTGCCGCGGCGCCAGCGGGCCGTGCTGGTCCTCCGCTACTACGAGGACCTGCCGGACGAGGAGATCGCCAAGCTGCTCGACATCTCCCGAGGGACGGTCCGTAGCCAGGCCGCCCGCGCTCTCGACAAGCTCCGGGCGGACTGGCGTCCGTCCATGACCCAGGCAGTGGGGGCCCATCATGACCGATGACCTTCAGCGGGCACTGAAGACCACGCTCAAGGCCGCGTCGCTGGACGCGCCGCAAGCGGCGCCGGACCTGCTCGACCAGCTGGCGGGCCGGGCCCGGGCGCGGCGGCGCAACCGGGCGACGATGGCGGTGGCCGCGGTCACGACGGCGCTGCTGGTGACCGCCGGGACGTCGGCCGCCCTGCGCGTCGGAAACGCGCCCGGGTCCGGCGCCCTCTCCGGCAAGAACGCCGGCGGCCTGCCGACCGAGACCGTCCCCTCGCCGGTCCCGGTCCCGAGGGCGGCGGTCCGGACCGAGCCGGACACGCTGCCGAACGGGCGCCGGTACAACCCGGAAGTGGCACTGGACGGCACGTCTCTGCTGGTCTCGACGGAGTCGCGTCCTGACGTGACCGACCAGCTATGGGTGTACGACCTCCAGGACCACCAGGCCACCAAGGTCACCGACGTCGTTGAGCCGGGCACGTCGACGCGGTACGCGGGGAACCTCGCCGCCGGCGACGGCCAGGCCGTATGGTCGCAGGAGGGCACGGTTGCGGGACGGGCCGTGACCGAGATCTGGGCCGCCCCGCTGACCGGCGGAAACGCCCGCCGGGTCGTCTCGCTGGACGCCGGCTCGAAGGAGGCGGGGATCGGGCGACTGGTCGTGGGAGGCGGCACGATCAGCTGGAGCCGCGCAGCGAACGGCGGAGCCGCCGGCACCGCCGACGACGAGCACGGGAGCGCGTCGGGGGCGACCGCCGTGTACGAGGTACCGCTCGCCGGAGGACCCGTGCGGATGGTCCCCGGAACCGACGGCTACCGCATCTTGTCCTGGCCGTGGATCGGCACCCCGGGCACCAGCAGCGGCCGCGCCGGGGACGCGGACTTCAAGCGGCTCTGGAACCTGGCGACGGGCCAGACCCGCACCGTGCGTCTCCCCAAGTCACCCAATACCTGGACCTGCTGGATCAGCTGGTGCGTGGGCGGCCCTCCACTCGGCGTCACCCTTGACCGGGTCCCCGACACCCGCGTCCTGCCACTGGCCGCGGGCACCGGGCGCGCCGTGCCCGCGGACGAGCTGCCTGTCAGCGAACCGCCAGAGGGATCGCTGATGTACGACCGGTTCCTCTCCCTGGCCAACGGCGACAAGCACGACACCCTCTACGACCTGGCGACGGGCAGGATGATGGATCTCGGGCCCACCTACGAGGACAACTGGCCGGTGAGCATACCGAGCGCCCGGCGTGACGGCTCCACCTTGGCTCTCGACCGGTACCTCGTCAGGCCGGTCAAGGGGGCGATCCAGATCATCGACCTCGCGGCCGTCGAGTGAACCGGCCCGCCGGCGCTCCAACACGGCGGGCCAATCGCAACAGCACAGCCGCCCATCGTCCCGCGGCAACCGCCTCGCGGCGGCCTGTCCTTGCGACTGATCAAGGACCGTGTCGGAGCCCAC
The DNA here is from genome assembly GCF_040299565.1 of Spirillospora sp. NPDC000708. NCBI lineage: Bacteria > Bacillati > Actinomycetota > Actinomycetes > Streptosporangiales > Thermomonosporaceae > Spirillospora > Spirillospora sp. NPDC000708. The sequence continues at coordinate 21,431 of NZ_JBEPCJ010000082.1, read as the reverse complement.
CTCCTGCCCGCTCACCTGCACGGACGTGGTTTTCGACAGGCACAGGCGTCGGTGGGCGCGTGGGTCGGCGCGGCGGCGGCCATGTCATCCTCGACGGAGGCCGCCGCAGGGGCAGGGCCGACCGGCGCGATCAGGGCGGGACAGATGGACGAAGGCCAGAAACAGAAATCGGACGGCTCACCGGAGCGGGAGTTCGCACGGCTCGGTCTCGCCGGTGTCCGGCCGCCGGCCCCCATCGGCAACTTCCGCTACGGGGTCCGGGCCGGTGACCTGTTCTACGTGTCCGGGACCTACGGCACCGCCAAGAACGAGGACGGCGAGGACTTCCTTCCCATCAGCGGAAAGCTCGGCCGCGACCTGAGCGTCGCCGACGGGTACCGCTCTGCTCGGCTGGTCGCGGTGAACCTGCTCGCCATGGCGCGCGCCGAACTCGGCACTCTGGACCGTGTCACCCAGGTCGTCCGGCTGGCCGGCTACGTCAACTGCGTCCCCGGATTCGCCGAAGCCCCCGCCGTGGTGAACGGAGCCTCCGACCTGCTGGTCGAGGTGTTCGGGCCCGACCGCGGAGGCCACGCCCGGATCTCGCTGTACCAGAACGACCTGCCGCGCGAGGCGCCCGTTGCCTGCGAGCTGACCCTCTATCTCGGTGACTGAGGAGGGCTTCGGCTCATGCCGCCCTCGTGATCCCGTGCGGGCACTGGCGTGGACAGCCATCCCAACCGCGCCGGGGGGCATCCGCCACGGCGATCGGACCTGAGAGGCGGGCGCCCCTGGATCATCGGATCGCCTGTCACCTCGCCTGCGACCCCCAGGGCAACCCCGGGAACGGCGCTGGTCGACGCGGCGTCGCAATAATCGATTATCTCGCGGATCATCTATGATGGCGCCATGAGTCAGACGATCCACTCCTCGGCCTCGTCGGGGAAACAGATGCTCTCCGAGCAGGTCCACGCCCGGTTGCGGGACGCGATCATGCACGGGGAGCACGCCGCCGGCACCGCCCTCAAACCGCAGGACCTGGCCAAGCGGCAGGGTGTGAGCCTGGCCGTCGTGCGCGAGGCGCTCGTGCGGCTGGTCGGTGAGGGCCTCGCCGAGCGGCTGCCCAACCGGGGCTTCGCCGTCCCGGCGGTCTCCGACCGCCGCTGGCAGGAGATCGCGGAGGCCCGCCGGACGATCGAGCCGGTCATGCTGCGCATGTCCATCGAGCGCGGGGACGTCGACTGGGAGGCCCGCGTGCGAGCCGCCCACCACCGTCTCGCCCGCACCCCCACGCACGTCCCGCAGGAGGGTGAGTACTACAGCGACGCTTGGGCCGAAGCCCATCGGGTCTTCCACCGCACCCTGCTGGAGGGGTGCGGCAACCCCGTCCTGCTGGAGACGTTCGACCGGCTGTGGACCGCCAGCGAGCTGGCCCGCCGCCTCTCGGCGCTCCGCGCCCCCGACCGTGACGCCGTCGCCGAGCACCGCCGCCTGGAGGAGACGGCGCTGGCCCGCGACGCCGACACCGCCGCCGAGGTCCTGACCCGGCACCTCACCCTCACCGCGGCCGGGCTGACCGGCCGCTCAGAGAAGGAAGCCTGATGCTCTTCACCGATTCGGCCCGTCCAGTGCCCATGTCCACGGGCACTGGAGGGTCCGGCCGCGCGCACTCGCTCGAGCCGACCGCAGGACGCCGCTGCCATGACGCCGTCGCCCCCCTGCACTCCTGCGTCTACTTCGCTCCGGAACAGCAGGACGAACTCGCGGCGCTCGGGCTGGAGCGCGGCCCCATGGTCTACTACGCGGGCCGCGCGGCCCCCCTCGGGATGGTCGACGCGGGAACCGTCACGGCCACGTTCTACAACTTCGACCACGAGCATGTGCGGCGGTACATCCCGGCCGCGTGGCGCATCGCCACGCCCGAGGCGGTGCTGGAGGCCCGGCTGCGCGTCGCGGATCGAACGCTGCGGCGCCTCCTCGGGGCCGAGGCTCTGGCCTCGAAGGAGATGGCCGAGGCGGCCGAGCTGGCGCTGCGCGCCGCCAAGGCCGGCCGCCGGGAGGCGCGGCCGCTGTACTCGGCGAACGCCGACCTCCCCGTGCCCGACGAACCGCACCTGGCCCTGTGGCACGCAGCGACGCTGCTGCGCGAGCACCGCGGCGACGGCCACCTCGCCGCCTTGATGGTCGCCGACCTGCCCGGACTCGAGGCGCTGGTCCTGCACAACGCCACCGGCAGGGCGCCGACCTCGGCGGTGTTCATGCAGACCCGCGGCTGGTCCGCGGAGGAGTGGGCGGCCGCCGGCGGCCGGTTGCGCGAGCGCGGCCTCCTGGACGAGGCGGGAGACCTCACCGGGGCGGGCGCGGCCCTGCGCGGCGAGGTCGAGGCGCTCACCGACCGCCTCGACGCCGCCCCCTACGACCACCTCGGCCCGGCCGCCACCGCCCGCCTCACCGAGCTGGCCGGCGCCTTCACCGCTTCCCTCCGGGCGGCGGGCGCCTTCCCCGCCGCGGTCTTCGGTAAGGGCTGACCGTCCCTGGCCCGGCGCCCCGCGGGGCTGGTGCCGCACCGTGCCACGGCGGGGCCGGGCGACCGCCCGGCGCGCTCTGGTCACCGGCATCCGTTCCTTGTTCACTCCGGCGGCCTCGGCGATGGGTGACCCAGGCGGCTCGGAACCTGATCCCGCGGTGAGGTGACCGCTGCCCGAAGCGGTGGTCACCGGATGGCCGCGAGTACCGCGGTCCGCGGCGTGCGGCCTCTGGCACGATGTCCGGCATGATCGAGGGTGTCGGCCTCCAGGAGGCCGAGGACGACCTGCTGCCGCCCGCCGAGTGGGGGCGCCGCGGGCCGGCCTCATCGGGGACCCGGGCCGCCTGGACCTTCGGCCTGCTGGCGGTCGCCCTGGTCGCCGGCCGGATCTGGGTGGCACCGCGCGTCGGCGCGGCCGCTGTGGACGCGTGGACGACCATCTTCGTCGCGGTGTGCGTGCAGGCGTTCCCGTTCCTCGTGTTCGGAGTCGCTCTCTCGGCGGCGATCACGGCGTTCGTCCCGCCGGCGGTGTGGCGGCGCGTGCTGCCGCGCAACGCCGGGGCCGCGGTGCCGGTCGCGGGCGCGATGGGCGCGGTGCTGCCGGGATGCGAATGCGCGTCGGTGCCGGTCGCAGGCGGGCTGATGTCTCGCGGTGTGGCGCCCGCCGCCGCGCTGACCTTCCTCCTCGCGGCGCCGGCGATCAACCCGGTCGTGCTGGTCGCCACCGCCGTCGCGTTCCCGGCGAACCCGGAGATGGTCGTCGGACGGTTCGCCGCGTCGCTGCTGGTGGCGGTGCTGGCCGGATGGACGTGGCTGCTGGTGGGCAAAGGGGAGTGGCTCAGGATCCCGTCCCGCCCCCAGGCCGCGGGGGCGGCCGGGCGGGTGGAGCAGTTCCGCCAGGCCATGCGGCACGACATCATGCACGCCGGCGGCTTCCTGGTGATCGGTGCCGCTGCCGCCGCCACCATCAACGTGGTGGTGCCCGCCGACCGGGTCACCGCGGTCGCCGGGATCCCCGTGGCATCGGTGCTGCTGCTGGCGCTGCTGGCGGTGCTGATGTCCATCTGTTCCGAGGCCGACGCCTTCGTCGCCGCCAGCCTGCCGCAGTTCTCCACCACGGCGCGGCTGGCGTTCCTGGTCGTGGGTCCGATGGTCGACCTGAAACTGATCGCCCTGCAGTCCGGATTCTTCGGCCGCCGGTTCGCCGCCCGGTTCATCCCGCTGACGTTCGTGCTCGCGGTCGTGGTCAGCGCTCTGCTGGGAGGCATGCTGTGAGCAGGGCCGCGCAGAACCTGTTGCTGGTGCTCATCGGCGCCGCGGTGCTGTGGATGACGCTGGGCAGCGGCGAGTACGTCAACTATGTCCGGCCCGGCTTCCGGTACCTGCTGGCGCCCGCCGCCGTCGCATTGCTGGCTTTGGGCGCCGCCGGTCTCCGTCGCGAGTGGCACGACGCCTCCGCGGACCGGCACGCCGACACCGTGCACCCGCACGGCGCGGACGCCGGAGCGGACCACGGTGCCGACCACGGCCACGACCATTCGCGCGGGCCGCGGGTGGCGTGGCTGCTGTGCCTGCCGGTCCTGGCGCTCTCCCTGATCGCGCCTCCGGCACTCGGCTCGTTCACCGCCTCGCGGGACGCCGGACGCGCGGTCCCGCCACCGGCCGAGCCGTCCGGGGGATTCCGCCCCTTGCCCCGGACCGGCGCGCCGGTCCCGATGAGCATGGGCGAGTTCATCGGCCGCGGATTCCAGGCGCAGACCGGCGACCCCGCGACCTTCCAGGGCGTCCCCGTGCGGCTGACCGGGTTCGTCGCCCCCGCCCTCAAGGGAGAGGGCGGCTGGCGGATCGTCCGCCTCAAGATCGCCTGCTGCGCGGGCGACGCCATCCCGTTCCCCGTGACCGTCCGCGGTCTGCCCCGGCCACCGGCCGACACCTGGGTCCAGGTCGAGGGCGTGTGGAAGCCGCCGGCGGCCGGACGCGCCACCACGGTCGTCCAGGAACTGCGCGGCCGGTCGCTGCGGAAGATCAAGAAACCTCGCAACCCCTACGAGTGATCGAGTGACCGGGCGGGGACGCCGCGACCACCGCGGGCTACGGCTCGCTGCCGTCAGTTCTCGTAAGGGTCTTCCGGGAAGGGGACGGAGGACGGCGCGGGTGACGGCGAGATAGGGGATCGGCGCGCCGCGCCCGCGCGCACACCCGCCTCGCGCTGCGCCCGCACGCGCCGGAACCGGTCGATGGCCGCCCCGGGCGTGTCCTTGATCAGGTGCCCCTTGGGATCGGCCACTGCGACGGCGTCGGCCTTCGACTGGAACTGGCCGGCACCCGAGCGATCCTGGCCGTCGGGCTGGACGACCGCGTCCCGCTCACCTCGGCCGAACCGGGGGCACCTTCCCTCCTGGCCTCCTGGCCTCCTGGCCCCCTGGCCGACGTTCGTGGAACGCTTCGCCCCTGCCTACCGAGCGGGGATCCACGGCTTTCTGCGCGCCGTACAGAGCAACGGCCCCAGCCCCTGCTCGGGCCAAGACGCGCTCCACGCCCTCATCGCGGTGACCGCGGCACAACAGTCCCTCACCGACGACCGCCCGGTGCGGCTCCCAGAAAGCGACGTCCGAACAGCCGCAGCGGTTCAGCGGACGCCGAGCACCTCACACTTCCAGCACCTGCACTCCGGCGTCCGCGAGGGCCGCCCCCGTGTCCGGATCGACCGGGGCGTTCGTGATGACCACGTCCAGGTCGGCGGCATCGCAGACCTTCGCCATGCCGGTGCCCGGGAACTTGCCGGCGTCGGCGACGAGGACCACCTGCCCGCTGGCCGCGATCATGGCTCGTTTGACCGGCACCTCGACCACCGTCGTGTCCATGACGGTTCCGGTCGGCCGTATCCCGCTGGTGCCGAGGACGAGCCGGTCCGCGTGGATCTGCCGCAGGTTGTCCTCCGTCAGGTAGCCCACCAGCGACCGGTAGTCACGGCGCAGCATGCCGCCGAGAACGACGAGTTGGACGTGCTGGTCGTCGGCCAGCGTCTCGACCACCGGGAGGCTGCTGGTGACGACCGTCAGCGCCCGGCCCCGCAGGTGCCGCGCCACCATGTGCGCGGTCGTGCCGATGTCGAGCAGCACGGTCTCGCCGTCCTGGATCAGCTCGGCGCAGCGCAGCGCCACGGCGTCCTTCTCGGCGGGCCGGACCTCGGCGACGTCCGTGAAGGGGTCGTCATGGCCCTCGACCGGCATCGCACCGCCGTGCACCCGTTTGAGCAGGCCCTCCTCGTCGAGTTTTTGCAGATCGCGGCGTATGGTGGCGAGGCTCGCCGCCAAGCGCTCGGCCAGCGTCTCCACCGTCACCGGTCCTTCGGAGCGCAGGACGCGGAGGATCAGCTCGTGGCGTCGGTCCCGGAGCATGCGTCGACCGTACTCGCGCAAGACCGATCACCACCAGACATTCTCCATCACGCTCCTGCGCGTCGGCTCTCGTGGGCGCACGAGCCGATGCGCGCTCCCCACCTGCCCGCCGTCGCGGCGAACCAACCGACGTCGCCGACAATTTCAAGCAAGAGTGCTCACATGTGTGAACGATTCTGCCGACTCTTGCGCGTCTCGTCCCACTCGGGGCACAATTCAGCGCACTGCCAGCCCAGGCGGAGGCCATGGGCTGGGACGCCTCGTTGCCATGGAGGGTGCGCGATGACCGGACTGAAGCGACGTACGGGAAAGGGTCTGGTCTCCCTCGTAGCGGGTGCCGTGCTGGCGATCGCCGTGGGCACGTCCGCCGCAAGCGCGGACGCGGGCGAGGACAGGACCGCGCGGGCCCGTGCCACATCGGCCGTCGACGCGATGATGGGGTTCTACGACCAGGCGAGCGGACGCTGGCAGCCCGAGAGCCCCTGGTGGCAGTCGGGCAACGCGCTCCAGGCGCTCCTCGACTACATGGCGCGGACCCGCTCGACCCGCTACCTGCCCCAGGTGAAGAACACCATCGAGCTCCAGCGCAAGCCGCTGCCCTGGTGGCCGCAGGGCGGCGGCGAGTTCCGCGCGGACTCCACCGACGACACCGGCTGGTGGGCGCTGGCGATGGTCCGCATGTACGACCTCACCCGCGACACCAAGTACCTGAAGATCGCCGAGACCGACGAGGCGTACATGCGCCAGTACTGGGACGACACCTGCGGCGGCGGCATCTGGTGGGACCTGCCCGGGAAGACCTACAAGAACGCCATCAGCAACGAGCTCTACCTGAAACTGGCCGCCTCCCTGCACAACCGGATCCCGGGCGACACCAAGTACCTCGCCCACGCGCGCCAGACCTGGCGCTGGTTCGCCCGCAGCGGGATGATCAACGGATCCCACCTGGTCAACGACGGCCTGGCGACACAGAGCGGAAACTGCGGCAACAACGGCGGCACCACCTGGACGTACAACCAGGGCGTGATCCTGGGCGGCCTGACGGAGCTGCACCGCGCCACCGGCGACCTGTCCCTGCTCGCCACCGCCCGGCGGATCGCCGACGCCGTGACCACCGACCCGGGCCTGTCACCGCGCGGCATCCTCACCGAACCCTGCGAGGCCGCCGCCACGTGCAACTCCGACCAGGCGGCGTTCAAGGGCATCTTCGCGCGGAACCTCGCCGAACTCGACCGCGCGCTCCCCGGCCACCCGTACCGGAACTACCTGACGACCCAGGCCCGCTCCGCCTTCACCTACGACCGGAACAACGCAGACCAGTACGGCCTGCGCTGGACGGGCCCCTTCGACCAGGCCGACATCGCCCGCCAGGAGTCCGCCGTAAGCCTGCTCACCGCCGTCCTGTAACCACTCAGCGAACGGACTCGCCCGCCGCCGACGACGTCGCCACATCCGCCACGCCAGGTGAACCCCGGCCGGCGGATGTGGCGATGGCGTGTAGGAGCCCGCGCTGGTCAGCAGCCCGTCGATGAGCTGTGCAAAGGTCTCGCGCTGGGCGACGGTGTCCGCGGTCGGCCAGGTACTGCATGGTGACGCCGTCGATGATTGCGACGAACCCGCGCGCGAGCGACAGCGGGGTCATCGCCAGGGATTTGTCTGCGGTGGGAAGCACCTGGACATCGTCCAGTTCCACGACCAGTAACCGCGCGATCGGATCGGTTCGCGTCGTCGTCGCCGAAGTCCACACGGCGCGGTTCGGGGATACCTGCCTCTTTCGGGGACACGTCGCCGGTGATGGCGACCGGGCGGGCGGCGACCACGACGGGCGCCACGGCGCCGTGCTTGCGGATGCTCGGGCACATCCGGGACGCCGTCCGGCAGCATGACGCGCACGTCGGGGTGCGGGAGTTCCTGCCTGGCCGAGTGCACCGGGCGGCTGTGTGGGAGCGGCTGCATAGGCGGAAGTTCGCTCTGGAGCGACCACCGGCGGTGGGTCGGTGGACCCGCTGCCGATGCTCGGCAACGCCAACGCGGTCCAAGCAGCTCTGCGCAACTGGGTGATCAACCTGAACAAGGAACTGGCCGGCACCGGCGTGTACGCCGGGCACGTGGCGATCAACGTCTGGATCGGCGAGGGCGTCGTGGACGGCCCGGAAGGCAGCCCGACCGCCACGCCCGAGCAGATCGCCCCCCCGTGTACTGGGACCTGCACGAAAACCGTGACCGCTCCGAGGCCGTCTTCAACGCCTGGCCGGTCGTACTTGCGCTCCAGCGCCGCGCCTCGACATTCCAGCCATAGATTCACGTGCCCGCCCCAAAGATCAGACCGTTACCCGACCCAATCGCCAGCCACTCGTATTCTGATCATTGGCGATTATCGGCTCGGAGGCGGCACCTCGACCATGAGGTGCCTGGCTCCTTCTTCAGGCGACCTGCCTCAAAGACGCGAACTGGCCCGAGAGAACGCGGCGCCCCTGGCTCATGCCGGGGGCATTTCCCTGTCAAAGGTCCAAGATCGAGAGGGAATCGCGCCCAGGGCGGTTGCCGAATATTCGAAGATCGCGCTTCCCGTATCTGCCGGCAGAGTCCACACGGATGCGATTTCTGCAAGCCTGAGGTCGGCAGTGACCGAAGGTGGTCGGATCTGAGCTGAGGGTACATGTCGTCCGTAGGCTTTGACCGCGGCGTTGGGGACGCCGGAAGGGCCGGAGCCATGGGTGTTGTATCGCTCGAGTCGCTCGTATCCGTACTGGACGTCCGGGAAATGGCCGTTGAGTTCCGTCGGCGGCCAGAGCGTGGCGGGGAATCACGTCAGATCGCGGCCGAGCGATGAGGTCGCTGGTCGACGCGCTGCGGACGGCTGGTCTGCTGGTAGGTCTGCCGGTCGGCGATGCTGGGATCCTCGGGGCGTTGTCGACTGCGGCCGGCATCGTGCCGCCCGCGCCGTTCGACGTTGACGTGGCGGTGGGGCCGGTGTCGGGCCGGGTCCACGGGGTGACCGTCACGGGCGGCGCGATGAACGCACGCCTTGCCATACCGCTCCAGGGCGCCGAGTCATCGGCGGCGCTCGCCGGTAACGCGGTCACGCTCACCGCAGTGAACGGTCCCACCCTCACCCTTGACATCAGTACCGCCGGCATCCGCTGGTCGGCGCCCGGGCCTATCGAATTCCAGGCGAGCCCGGCACATTTGGCGCTTCCAGGGCCGGTATCGGTCGCTCTAACGATCGCCGCAGTGATGATCAACGTCAGTGACGACGCCCTCTCGCTCGAGGTGAGGGGGACACTGCAGGTGGACGGCATCCCTTCGTCGGGCACTTTGGACATCCCGTTCACCGCGTACGCCGATCACGAGGGCTTCGGCGGCAGCGCGCGCGGGCAGGCCGGGCCGGCCGCCTTCGCGCTCGGCTGGTCCCAGGCACACGACCCGTTCCCCACGTCGATCGACATCGCGGTCCCGTTCTCGCCGCCGGATGCGAGCGGGATCTCGGGTGCCGTTGTCGACGCCGGCGCCTCGATGGTCCGGACAAGGCTGGTGCGCGGCCCGGGCGGGTACGGCGCGACGATCGCGATCGAGTCGGGTGACGATGGCGTCCTGTCGAGTCACGACGAGCGGATCGCCGCGCTCGCGGTGCTCGCCACCGCGACAGCGGGCGACACGGCGGCGGCGCCCTATCCGCCGGACGCGGCCGAGCTTGCGCCGCTCATGGCGACCGCGGCACTGCTCGGAACGGCGCTCGGTGGCACCGGCAGTGCCCGGGTCACCGCCGTCCGCTTCGACCTCGCCACTCCACATCGGGCCCAGGTGGATTATGAGGCGGACCTGTCATGCGCGATCGACGCCGGGATCTTGAAGGCCGCCACGGCGTCAGCGATGCGTGTCGCCGTCCGCAACGCCACGCTGGAGTACGGCTCGGCGATGCCGACACTGAGCTTCGCGGGCTCGTCCATCGACGTGTCGGACGCCGGGCGGTGGGAGGTGACGCGGCCGGCCGGGGTACTGCAGGTCGCGGGTGTGCGCTCGGGCCACGGCTCCTCGTTCTTCGAGCTGGATCTGCGTGTCGCGTTCGAAGCCGGCCCGGTCAGGGCCGCGGGCGCGGTGCTGCGCGTCACCCTCGATCACGGTGTCAGGGTGTCGCTGCAAGGGTTCTCCCTCCGCGTCGACGTGCCGGGCCTGGTATCGGGTGAGGGCCGGCTCGCTTTCGACGCGTCCGGCGGGTTCGCCGCCGCGTTGCGCGTCGGCATCACGCCGCTCAACCTCGCGGCGAGTGCGGGACTGACCGTCGAGAAGGCGAACGACGGCAGGCACGAGTTCCGGTCGATGCTCGCCGACCTCGCGGTCGATCTCCCGGCCCCGTTGCCGCTGGCCAACAGCGGTCTCGGGCTGTTCGGAATCCAGGCGATCCTCGGTCTCAACCGGAACGCCCGGGTCGAAGGCGACCTCAGGAAGCGGCTCGCGTGGCGTCCGGACCGGGCGAACACGTCGGCGGCTCTCGGCTCCCAGATGTTCGGGGCGGCGGTGGCGATCGGGACGTTGCCCGATCTCGGGTTCGCGTTCTCGGCACTCGGCCGGGTCGTCGTACGGGTTCCCGACGTCGCGATCAACGTGGCGCTCGCCGCGCGGCTGCTGGGCGGGCGTGCCGGCGTGATGGAGACACCGGACACCGAGGCGGGGGTGAGCCTGCTCGGACTGCTCGTCGTCGACCCGGCTCGTGAGCTGTACGCGGGCGTTACGGGCGAGTACCGGTTCCCGCCGGGGGCGGACTGGGCGCTGCTGGAGATACAGGTCCCCGCTGAGGCTCGCTACCCGGTTCCGAATCCGGCCGGCTGGTTCGTCCATATCGGAACCGACGGCAGGCGGGGCGGGGGCGGGCCCATCCGGGCCACGGTCCTGCCCGAGGTGTTCGGAGTCGGTGCCGAAGCGTTCCTCATGCTCCACGGCGACGGGTTCGACCCGCCACTCGACGTGCCGCAGTCGCCGGCGAGCGGCTTCGCCGCCGCGGCCGGCTTCTCGTTCTCCGCCAAGTACGGTTTCCCGCCTGTGTGGGCCGGTATCTCCGTCGGCGCGGTCGTCGCCGTCGGCACCCGGCCGCTGTTCGTCGCCGGGCGGGCGACCGCGCGCGGGGCGCTGCACCTTGGGCCGTTCAGCCTCGGCCTGGACGCCGTCCTGAAACTGCAGCTGGGCCCGGGCGGCACCAGATACGCGGAGCTTGAGGCGTGCGGCTCCATCGACCTGTGGTTCTTCGAGATCAGCGGCTGTGTGCATATCGGCTTCGGTGCCGAGCAGCGGCGCGAGCTCGACATGCCCGCGGACCCGCTCGTGTCGGCGACGGTGGCCGACCGAAGCGGCGTCGCGGGCGCCGGATCGGGCGCGCTCACCGCCGACGCCGCGAGCGCGCCCGTGATGTGGCCGGACGGCACCGTGCTGCTCGGCTTCGCGCCGGGTCCGAAGTATCTCGGTCCCGCGTCCGACCCGTTCCATGCCGCCCTCGACCAGAGTTCGGCGACCAAGGGCCCCGGCACCGTGGCCGCCGCGGACGGGACGATCGGCTCCCCGAGCTACCCCGCACGCTGGTCACTTACCGGGCTCGGGCTCCACCGCGTCAGCGGCGGCGGCCCGACGCCGCTCGCAGGTCCACTGCCCGCTCGCTGGCAGCTGCCCCCCACGCTGGCGCCGACGACACCGGCGAGCAGCCGCGTGCTCGCCCTGTTCACCAAGAACGCCGCGCTGTGGTCGCTCAGCCTCCTCGACGGCGGGACGGGGGACCCGGCGAACCCTGTCGACGCGCACGAGCGAGGGTGCCGTCGCGCCTGGGCACCGGCAGGCGGCTGGGCGGTCGGCGGCCGCGCCACGGCGAGCGGCCAGAGCTGGAGTCTGCCGCCATTGGACGCCCGGCCCGCACCGGCCACCGTCTCCGCGGTCCACGCGAGGGTGACGACGTCCGTTCCCGCGATCGAACCGCTGGACGAGGTGCCCGCCGTGCGCGCCTTCGCGGGGCTGCTGCCACCCGCGTCGGCGCTCGTCATCGGCGGGCCACCGTCCGTCGACCCGGTCCGCGTCGACGGGCTGCCCGACTTCCCCGGAGTGCTGCCGCTCGCCGACATCGTCGCCGTCCTCACCAGAGAACTCGGCTGGCGAGCGGTCACGACGGTGGTCACCGAACCGCCGCTGGAGCCGGCCGTCCGCGTCGGGCCGCCCCCGATGCTGGTGCTCTGGTCGGAGCGCGGGTTCACCGGCGTCGAAGTCTGGAGTGATACGCCGAGCGGCCCGGTGCCGTGGTCGCTCGCCCACGAGCAGCGGGCGAGCGTCGGCGGATCGGTGGCCGTCCTGGAGTGGCGGGAGGACGAGGCAGTCGACGTCGTGAGGATCCGGCACGCCCACTTGGCCCCCCGCAAGGAGATCACGCAGCCTGCGCTCGGCATCGTCGCCATCGGCGGCGTGACGAGCGTCGCCGCCGGGGCCGCGGCGGACGCCAACTCCGCCGGTGCGGCGGCCGATGCCGACGCCCATGCGAGCGCCACGACGCAGCCGCCACCGAGCCCGTTCGCCGAAGGCACGACGTACCGCTTGGACGTCGGCTGGAGCGGCTCACTGGACGGCGACCCGCGACCGGCGGTCGGCGGGACCACGGCGCGGCACTTCAAGATCGCCGAGCACGCGCCGGACAGGCCGCCCGACGACGTGCTGTACCAGTCGATCACGACGTTCCATCCGGCGATGCTCGGGCGCTACCTTGCCGGCTACACGGTGCGCGGCGATGTCCCGTGGTTCCTCGACGACCCGATCATCGCCACGTTCTCCTCGCGCACGATCACGTCGGTGGCCGGTGTCTACGGTTACGAAGTGACGATCGTCGTCGACCGGACCGACCCTCCTCCAGGCTGGGCGGAGGACGGCAACGCGCTTCTCAGGCAGCCCTTCGCGCCCGATCTTGTGCCGTCGGTGCAGTTCGATCACCTCGAGGCCGTCGACCGGCTCGGCGTCGCACGCCTGGAGCCCGGCTGCACCTGGCCCCGCGACGCCGCCGACGCGCAGGTCCACGCGGTTCTGCTGCCCGACGCCGCCTATGAGGTAGGGGTGCTCATCGATCCCCGCGACAAGGACGCCCTCGGCCGGCCGAAGCTGCCGCACCGCGTCGAGTGCATGCTGCCGCCGGTCTCGTTCCGTACGAGTCGCTGGAGAGATCCCAAGGAGATGTTCCGCGTGCTCGGCTTCGACCAAGCCGCGCCGGACGTCCGCCATGTCGGCGTGCGCACGTTGGTGGCCGACCCCGGCGAGGACAGCGACGGCGCCATACGGCAGGCACTGCGCGAGGCCGGCGCCGAACTCGGTCCGCTCGACGTGCCCGCCCGCACGACGGTGCTGTGGGCACCTGACGGTGCGGGAGGCCACGTTGTCGCCGCGGTGCTCCTGGAGGCCATGGAGCCCCTTGCGCGCGGCGACCGCCTCGGTGAGATCACGCTCACGGGCTTCAAGACCCGAGCGGAGAGCGCCGCGACATCGCTGCTGTTCGTCGCGGCCTCGACGACAAGAGGCGGGCCGCTCACCCTTACCTGGCGCGAGCACTACAACGCGTCCAAGAAGACCTGGTCGGCGAGCCGCACCGCGACACTCGCGGTGCCCTCGTCCACCGCGGTGCCCGCGCTTGCCTGGGAGGTGTGGCCGTGACCGCCGGACCGCGTCCGACGTGGGTCAACCCGGGGCTGCTCAGGGCGTCGTGCCTGGTCGCCGACGAGGCCGACGAGGCCGCGAGCCCGTGGCTGCGGCGCGGCACGCATCTGCGGGTATTCCCATCCCCGCTCATCGGATACCCGGTGTGTCCGTTCACGGTATGGCGTGCTGGTACGGCGAACTGGACACGGCCGGTACTGAACGGCGCCGGTGACTTCTGGTCGACGGGTACCGGCGACCGCGCACTGTTCGTCGGCGGCTGGGGACCCGGCGGGCCACTGAGCGTCCTGGACGCGGACGGCCGGACCAGCGAGCGCTGCACCAGGCCCAGGGCGTTCGTCGCCCGGGTGCCGCTTCCAGGGCTCCGCTACGGCGGATCGGCCGACGTCGTACCCGCGGCCTACGTGAGCGGGTTGCGCGTCGACGACCACACCGGTGAGGTCTTCTATCCCGGGTGGCTCGACAGCGAGCCGCTCGATGCGATCGGGGCGCCACTGCCAGAGGGTGCATGGTGGTCCGGGATCGACGGCCGGTTCGCCTCGGCCGACCCCGCCTACCGTGTGGGCGCGGGCGTGCCCGACACCCCGATGCCCTACGACGCGCTGCAGCCGGCCGATGCCTATGGACGAGCGAAGGCGGCTGCCGCCGCTCTCGAGCCCGACGTCGCGCGCGCGTGGAGCACGCCCGCGACGGGCACACCGCCGGTGGCCGCGAGGTTCACCCGTCCCCTGCCCGGCAACCAGGGCGCGACCGCCGAGGCCGACCTGACGGTCGGGCTCTGGGCGGCCTCGGCCGACCCGGCGTGCGCACGCTGGTGGGGCTTCGCGACGACTCTGCCCGTCGAAGCCTCGGCCGGCGCGGAGTACGTCGAGTGCTTCGCCGTCGCGGCGCTGTTCGCGCTCCACCCCGGCGATCGGAACGAACGCCACCTCAAGATCGCCACCAACGCGCAGAGCGACCCGATGGCCCCGGCGCTGACCGAGTCGCTCTATCGCGTCCACGAACGTCAGGACCTCAAATCGAGAGCCGCGGAGCTGATGCGGGCCGGCCACGAGGTGGTCTGCCTGTGGACGATCGCCGTCGCCGCACCGCCGCCCGACCCGCCCGCCGCCCCCTGGGCCGACGTGCCCGGCGACCGCAGGACGTCCAACGACGACACGACGTGGACGGCGACATTGAACGTGCACGGCGCCGGAGCGGGACCCCTCGCCGTGCGACGCGATCCTGACGTACCGCTGAACGAACTCGTCAACACGGATGAAGCATGGCGCCAGCCGATCATCGCGCCGCGCACCGCCCGCGACGCGGTCGCGGTCACCGACGGCGACTGCCCTCCAGAACCCGCCACCTGGCGGATCGCCGCCGCCGACATGTGGGGGCAATGGTCGGAATTCGGCGTCACGTCCAGCGATCCGCCCGACCCGCCGGACATGCGGGCACCCGCGGTCGCGCTTGAGCTCATCGCCGCCGATCCCTCACCCGGCGGCGACGCACCGGCCGTCCCGGGCACCCTGTCGATCCGGGTCGCTCTCCCCGAGCCGCCCGCCGCGGCACCGCCGATCACCGCTGTCGAGGCGGAGCTCACCGGTGCGGCGTCGCCGGTCGTCCTCACCCCTCACGCCGCAGGTCTGTGGACGGGCGAGACGGCGGCCGCACCGACGACGCCGGGGGGCTCGGTCACCGTGACGTGCACCGTCACGGCGGCCGACGCGATCGGCCGTACGACGACGGGGACGGCATCCTTCGTGGCCCACGACCCGCGCCCGTTCGTCTCACGGGCGCACGCCGGTGTGGTCCTGTTCAGCGGAGAGCGCCGCCCCGATGGCTTCGCCGAACTCGACCTGACGACACCACTGCCACCTGGCGCGCCGGCCGGTGTGACCTGGCGGCTCTACGTCACCGACGAGCAACTGCTCTCCCCGCCGCCCGCCCGCGACGAGCCTCGCTGGTCGCGGGCGGCCCGGCTGCGCACCATCGTCGACGCCGCGGCGACGCGGGCACATATGGCACAGCTGGCGGGCGCGTCCGTGACAGCCCAGGGAGGTGACCTCCGGGTGCGATGCCGGCTGCCCGGTCGCCTTGAGGCTGTGCAAGCGATGCAGCTGGTGGCGACGACCGCCACCGGCCTCGAAGCGCCGTCGAAGGCGTGCGGGGCTTTCGTGGTCGCCGTCCCGCTCGGTGACACGCCCCCCGCACCGACGCTCACGCGCCATTCCGACGACGATGCCACCGTGTCGCTGACCGTATCCGTCAGCTACCCCGGAACCCGCCCGGCCGGCGACGCACCACCCGCGCCGATCATCCGCCGGAGCGGCACCAAGGACACCGAGGTACGCGCCCGCATCCGCAGATCCGCCGCGGGGGCCGACCCGTCGGCATGGCCGGTCCTCACGACCATCGGCCTTCGCCCTGACCATCCGGCCGATCGCGCCGCGGGCTGGCGGTGGACCGCCGTCTTCGACGACGCGTTGTCCGAGGCGACACCGGCATGGACCCCGTTGTCGTACGTGTGCGAGGTGGCCTGGCCCGACGAGCCGGCGTGGAACCCGTCCGCGACACCGGACTTCGGCGTCGTGCGTCCCACCTGGTCCCCGGCAGCGGCCGCGCAACCGAGCGCATGGAGCGCGCCGTCGGCGACGCTCACCGTGATCGCGCCACGGCCCACCGTGATGATCAGGCCCGGCTTCACCGACAACGGCGACGGCACGGCCGCCCTCATCGTGCCGGTTCCCACCGTGCACCCGCGCGCCAGGCCTTGGACGCTGACCGCGACCGCGCCCGGCCGGTCCCTCGCGACCGTCACCGGCCCGGGACCGGAACTGCGACTGGACGGCCTCGACGCGCGGGTACCCGCCGCGCACTGGCTGCTCGCCGTCGTGGCACCCGACGGCACCACCCTGCCCATGATCACCGGAGATGGTGCCATGCCTCTGTCGAACCCCGCGCACCCATCCGATCCATAGGAGAGGACCATGCCCGCTGAAGGCTACGCCCCCGGCAAAATCGTGGTGGAGTTGACGCAAGACCTGAATGCCTATGTCTCGCCCCTGATTTCGGACACCCTCGCGGGAGGAACGTTCACCGGTTTCGGTGTCGAGATCATCGATGCCGTCCTGGCCTTCCTGCCAGTGCAGGCGATCACCAGGCTCTACGGAGAAATCGAGCCGTATGACGTGGACCCCGAGCTCCTGGACGCCATGCACGCGACCTACGTGATCCGGCTCACCGAAGACACCGACCTGGACGCGGTGATGACCGCGCTCGGTGCGATCCCGGGCGTTTCCAATGTGGAGCCGGTCGGCCTTGGCCAACCGGAAGTCAACCCGAACGATCCCCAGTTCGGCGACCAGTGGGGACTGGATCGCATCAACGCTCCACTCGCCTGGGACCGTCAGAAGGGCTCCGACACCGTGAAGATCACGGTCGTCGACAGCGGCACCGACAAGAACCACCCCGATCTCGCGCCCCGGCTGGGCAAGGGATGGGACTTCTGCGAGAACCCGACCGTGAAGCCCGGTGAGGTGCGCACCGGAGATTTCACCTCACCCGACGACGACCCCCAGGACGAGAACGGGCACGGGACGATGATGGCGGGGATCATCGGCGCGGTGACCGACAACGGTGTCGGCATCGCTGGGGTGACCTGGGCCGGGAAGATCCTCACGGCCCGGTGCGTGTGCCGAACGAACACTCCCGGCGGCCAGCCCGGAGCCGGATGCAACACCGACGAGATGGCGAAGGCGATCCAGTGGGCCGGCGAGTGGTCCCATGTGGCGAATGTGAGCCTGAACAGCCTTATCGGTGACCTGAAGCATCTCAGGGACGCGGTGAACTACGCCCTGCAGGCAAAAACCACCGTCGTGGCCGCAATGGGAAATGACGCGACCAACGCACCGCGTTATCCCGCCGCCTATGACGGCGTCATCGCCGTCGGCGCGATGACCCAGCCGGGCTATCAATGGTTCAAGCAGAACACGGGCAATCACATGAGCGTCAGTGCGCCGGGATCGCACATAAAGACGCTGAACCTGTACGCGACTTTCGGCTCACCGCAGTATGCCGAAGTCGACGGAACCTCACCGGCCGCCGCCTTCGTCAGCGGCGTCGCCGCCCTGCTCTACTCCTGCAACATCAACCTGACGCCCCGCCAGGTAAAGCAGATCATCGAGGAAACGGCAAGCCACAATGTGCCGGACCCCGGCTGGCAATGGCCGAATCCCGTCTATGGCCACGGCATCGTCGACGCCAGACGCGCCGTCGACCGCGTGCTCGACGGCCCCCTGCCCCCACCTTAGATCTTGAGCCCCTTGGACAGCCGGTCCTCGACCGCGCCGGCCACCGTGTAGTTCGCGGGAGTCCTGACCCCGGCCTCCAGCTCTCTGTTCGCTTTGATGAGCTTGTCACGGACCTCGGTCTTGGTCCTGCCCGAGATCGCTGGGGGAGGGGCGAGACCGAGTCGGTTGCCGGCGGTGAAGCCAGCGGCGCTGGCCCGGTACGGGATGGCGCCCAGGCGCCGACGCCGTGGGACCTGGAGCCCGTGCGGCAGGCGGCAACGCTGCTGGCCACGGTCCGGCACCTGGAGACAGCGTCGATCGACGACGCGCTGGACGTGCTGGACCTGCTGATCACCTCGAACCTGCTGGCCAAGGCGGAGCGGGCAGGCGAGGCCGAGCAGCTGCGGACGCTGCCGAAGCTGGGGTCGGCGGCGCGGCACGTCGCCTCGGCGATGGAGATTGTGATGAACGCGCCGCAGCCGACCGAAGACCAGCTCATCTCGTTGGCAAAGGTGTGGAACGAGATCGAACGGGTGGTGCCGCGCGAGAAGCTGACGGTGGCGGTCGAGGTGATCGCATCCTTCGTGCCCGAGACCGACGATGACGCGGCGGAGGCGTGGCGAGCCGAGCTGGCCAAGCGGTACCGGACGGTGCAGCAGTTCATCGAGCTGCTGCTGGAGACGATCGAGTTCCGGGTAGTGGAGGCCGGGCGGCCGCTGGTGTTCGCTTGCGTCACCGCGGCGTCGTGCTCCTCGTCAAGACAGCGTGGCTCGCCGATAGAAAGATCACGATCTCTGACCGCCGTACTAGTTGGCCTCAAGGAAGGTCACGGCTACCAGGTGCCGGTGTCCCAGGCGGGTGTGTTGTTGCTGCGGTAGATGACGACGTTGCCGTCGTTCTGGGCGATGAGGCGGGCGCCGGGGTTGCCGTCGGTGGCGCTGTCCCATATGTACTGGCCGCCGGGTGCGTAGATGACGAGGTTGCCGTCGCCTTGCATGATGCAGGCGCCGGGGCGGCTGTCGGCGGTGTTGCTGGCCCACATCGCGCCGGCGGGTCCGTAGAGGACGAGGTTGCCGTCGCCTTGGTAGGTCAGTTGGTAGCGCCCGTTGGTGCTGCGGATGCCCTGCCCGGGCAGGAGGACTTGTCCGGCGGTCATGGTGTCGGCGCCGGGTGTGGGGCCGACAGGCAGCCACGTGCCGGTCTCCCAGGCGGTTGTGTTGTTGGTGCGGTAGATGACGACGTTGCCGTCGTCTTGGGCGATGAGGCGGGCGCCGGGGTTGCCGTCGGTGGCGCTGTCCCATACGTACAGGCCGCCAGGCCCGTAGATGACGAGATTGCCGTCACTCTGCATCAGGCAGACGCCCACCGCCTTGCCGGCGGTGTTGCTCGCCCACAGCGGCCCCCACGGCGCGTACAAGACCAGGTTGCCGTCGCTTTGATAGAGGAACCGGTAGCGCCCGTTGGTCGAGGTGATCGCTGCCCCAGGGGTGAGCGCTTCGTCGCTGAGCATGTCATTACCGGTCACGGGTTTACCGGTCGGTACCGGCTCGACGTCGTAGGCGTAGCCGAGGACGTGATGGTCGATGACGTTGGCCGGGGTACGGTCCGACCATTCCATGAGCGGGTCGTTGAGCCCGGTGCCATCAGTGCTGGCCACGAACGGCGCGTTGGGATGTGCCTCCTGCCATAACGCCCACAGGAGGTCGATCCACGCATGGTGCAGGTAGAAGACCGGGTCGTGGGGGGAATCGGGTGCGTTCATCCGACCGCCCACCCAGACGTGCGGCGGGTCGTGGATCACAAACTCCAGTTCGGGCCATAAGGCGTCGTAGCTGCCGCGGCCACGGTTGTTGTTCACGGTCGATTGGGAGGGCAGTGTCGCATTGGCCCCCAGGGCCCGATTCAGCCCCCACAGGGCATCGAATTGTCCCATGAAGTCCTGGCTCCATAAGGACCCCGTTGTGCTCCGTTCAACGCTGGAGTCCCAGTAGGGCAAATCGATCCCTGGTTCGTACCTGTGTAGTTCATTTTCGAACCGGCGCAACATCTCACGGTGCCACGGAAGGAAGTGTGAGCTCTTGTGGATGCTCATGTTGAAGTGCTTTTCGTGGAGATCGGCGAAACGGTCGATCACGCCATCTTTCTTCAGTTTCTTCAAGGCGGACACGAACCGCTGCCGCTGATCGCCGGTGAGGGAGAGGAAGTTCCGTCGGACGCCCATTTCATGCCCCCTCTTCGCCGCGGCCGCGCACTGCCCTGGCCCGATCGCGATAGTCGATCAGCTTCTCCGCCAACTCTTCTAGATCTCCGCCCTGTGTATAAGCGTTCTCGGGCAAGTAGAGGCTTCCATCGAAGAGGGTGCCGTAGCTGACGGGCTCCCCATCGATCAGCAGTTCGACAGGAGCTTGCGATGTGTCAGAGAGAGCAGGACCAGCAGAGTCGTTCGGCGTCGTTCGGGATTCCTCGACCCGTGGTCGAATTTCGATGACGTGATCGCGATATTGACGACGACTACCCTGTTTCACCATGACTCCCAAATTCTCGACGAGACCACGCTGCAAGGCTGATCGAATGGAGATTCGTCACCTACCGGACAGGTGTGTTCGGTTGTTTAACGTAGATGGTTATCGACTATTGCGGATATGTCGAGGGGTGGACTGGAGGGCGTCCGGTTGTGGTCGTCGCCTTGGTAGAGGTTCGGTCGACGGCCACGATGCCCGGATGGGGTGAGGTGCGAGGTGGTGGGCATCGGCGGCGGCCAGGGCCGACCCTGGTGGGTGGGGTCGTGCTGATGGTGGCGGGAGTTCCGCTGGGTGGCAGCAAGGCGACCCGCAGATCGTCGGCCGGCATCGGGCGGATCGCCGGGCTGGTGGTCGCCCCTGGAGACCGCGGTGGCGTTAACGGCAGGATGGGCTGGGCGGGCGCCGCTGTACAGCGACCTGACCTGGGAGCGGCTCATGTGGGCCTGATCGGCGGTGACAGCACGGTAGGCACCGCGTCCGCCGTTGCGCGCGATCTCGCGTGAGATGGTCGAGGCGGCCCGGCCCAGCCGGCGCGCTATCGAACGGGCGGATTCTCCGGCCGCCAACCCGCGTGAGATTCTTCCCGCTCGGCGCAGGACAGATGCTGGGCGGAGCGGCGCTGAGGCTGATGGCGGATGCCGCCGGTCTGCGCGTATCGGCGGACGTGACGCATCGGCGCCCCCAGCACGCGTCCCATCGAGTTGAACGACTCACGTGCGCGTCATCGCCGCCAGATCTCATCCTGCTGAGCTGGCGAGAGCCCGTAGTTCCGCACACGACCCTCCATCACCGCAAGATCGACTTATGGCGATGCACTGATCATTTGAACCCAAGAGTGTTACCGAGACAGCCTGGTCACCATGCCCGCGCCCCCGATCTGTGCTGCGGCGTCCGCCAAATAGAGGCGTCGGTCACTCCAGGTCCTGCCATCCCCACCGGTCGACAGGGCGCCCATCCGGTTCCTAGGGCGTGTTTCGAAGTAGGTGGAGCCATTCGTTGATGGCGGTGACCTCAAGGATTGCCTGGTAGCGGACGGAGAGCTTGTCGTATCTGGTGG